>CAYJBD010000009.1:0-8407 GCA_964368465.1 uncultured Muribaculaceae bacterium | reverse complement strand
GTGTGATTATTTATGATTTCTTTTTAGGATTGTTTGATAAGAATCATAAAATGAAGAAAAAGCAAGAAGTAGTTGAACAAGGTAAAGATATTTCTACTGAAGATTTACATTTGATGGATAGTCAAGTGCAAGTTAAGAAGGAAGAAAGTAATCAACCTAAAACAACATTTTTATATACGGCTAAGAATAGTGGTGGAAAACAATTTAAAGGAAGCTTTGATGGTAATAGTTTGGAAGATGTTAAAACATTTTTACAAAATGAAGGCTATGAAATTTTAAAAATCGCTCCTGCTAAACCTTATGAAAAAGAATTAGGTGGAAATGGTAAGTTGACACCTGCTGAACTATCATTTATGTTAACTCAGTTGTCTACATATTTAAAAGCGGGGATACCGTTAATAGATGCTGTTCGTATTTTAGCTAAACAAAGTATAAAACCAGCTAAAAGAAAAGTTTATGACGGTGTAGTTTATGAATTATTGTTAGGAGAGAATTTTTCTGTTGCACTCTCAAGACAAGGGAAAAAGTTTCCGGACTTATTGGTTAATATGATTAAAACAGCTGAACTTACTGGTGATTTGTCCTCTATATTAGATGATATGGCAGAGTATTATACCGCAATGGAACAGATAAGAAAACAAATGATTAGTGCTATGACTTATCCTGCTGTTATATTTGCAATTGCTATTGGGGTTGTTGCTTTTATATTAGTTGGTGTTGTTCCGACGTTTGTAGGAATGTTTGAGTCACAAGGGACTGAATTACCAGCAATCACTGTTTTTGTTGTTAACCTAAGTAATTTTTTGCAAAACTACTGGATTTATCTTGTTATAGGTATAATAGTGATTGTTTTTGTATTTAAAACTATGTTCACAAATATTAAGAGTTTTAGAACTGGTGTTCAAACGATGCTTATGAAATTTCCTGTAATTGGTAATATTATTATTTATAATGAGATAGCAAATTTTACTAAAACTTTTGCTTCTTTATTAAATCATAATGTTTTTATTACAGATAGTATGCAAATTCTTTCTAAGATAACTTCTAATGAGGTTTATAAAAGAATTATTAATAATACTTTGGTTAATTTAAGTAAAGGCTCTAAAATTTCAGAAGCTTTTCAAAATGAATGGGCTTTTCCGATTGTAGCATTTGAGATGTTACAAACAGGTGAAGCAACTGGGCAATTAGGGTTAATGATGGAAAAAGTTTCTGATCATTATCAAATGTTACATAAAAATGCAGTAGGTCAAATTAAGTCTTTAATTGAGCCTGTTATGATAGGGTTTTTAGCGATTGTTGCTGGAGGTATAGTTTTAGCAATTATCATTCCTATGTTTGCAATTTATGATGGTATTTAGAGGAGACATAATGGAAACATTTTATTTAATTATATTTTTTATAATAGGAACATGCTTTGGATCTTTTTATAATGTTGTTGGTATTAGACTTCCTAAGAACGAAAGTTTAATTTCGAAGAGATCTCATTGTTGCGATTGTTCTCATCAATTGAAATTTTATGAATTGATTCCTATTATTTCTTTTTTGTTTTTAAGAGGTAAGTGTAAAGCTTGTCATTCTAAAATTTCTGTAATATATCCAGTTATAGAATTAATTACTGGTGTTATGTTTGCAGTTTGTTTTTATTCATTTGGATTTAGTTATGAATTAGTAATAGCTCTTGTACTTGTTTCTTTGACATCGATAATTATAGTTAGTGACTTAACATACTTTATTATTTCTGATGAGGTGTTGATGGTTTCTTCTTTTATTATCATTGTATTTCAGTTTTTATTAATGGGTCCGCTTGATACTTTAATATATATATTGAATGGTGTTTTGATGTTTATTGTAATGTATTTATTTATGTTACTCGGTAATAAACTTTTTGGTAAGGAGTCTTTGGGTGGTGGAGATATTAAATTGATGTTTGTTGTTGGTTTAGTACTACATCCATTGTTAGCACTATTTACAATTTTTCTAGCTAGTATTTTTGCTTTACCTTTTGCTATTTTATTACTTAAAACAAATGATGATAATATTATCCCTTTTGGACCTTTTATATGCCTTGGTTTATTATTGATATATTTAACTAAGATAGATTATAATGCTATATTAATTTTTTTGGGTTTTTAATAAAAACCTTTATTTTTTTGTGATTTTATTATACTATAGGGGTGGTGATGAATATGGCAAATACTAAAATAGTTTTACCAGCTGATGTTTATTCAGTTGTTAATAAGACAATTATAACAGAGTTAGACCGTAAAAATTTGACTATGTTATATCAACCTATTATAGGTAGCATTGCAACTACTTTGTTTTTTACGTTTTTAGACGATTTGCAGTATTTTGATTATATAAGTAATGAGTTTACACATCATCATTTAATGAGCAAAATGCAAATGAGTATTGATGATATTATTATAGCAAGGAAAAAACTTGAGGGAATTGGTCTTTTGAAAACGTATTTTAAAAAAGATAGTATTAATAACTATATATATGTCTTATATTCTCCGTTATCTCCTAATGATTTTTTCAACCATCCTATTTTAAATGTTGTTTTATACAATAATGTAGGTAAAATAGAGTATGATAAAATAATTAATTGTTATAAATTACCTAGATTAAATATTAAAGATTATGATGATATTACATTGAAATTTGATGAGGTCTTTTATTCTGCTAAGTATAATAATTTCGAAGAACATAAAGATTTGATTAAACAAACAAAAAAGAAACTGGAGTTTTCTAGGTCTATAGATTTTGATATGTTAATAACAAGTATTCCTAGTAATATGATTAATGAAAAAGAATTTAATGCTGAAATCAGGGATCTTATTAATAGTTTATCTTATACTTATAATATTGATGAATTGTCTATGCAGGGGTTAATAAGAAATTGTATTAATGAAAAAGGTTCTATTGATAAGAAATTATTAAGAAAAGGATGTAGAGATTTTTATCAGTTCGAAAATAGTGGTAAGTTACCTACGTTGGTGTACTCATTACAACCTAATTATTTAAAAGAGCCAGAAGGTAATAATTCTAAGAGATCTAAAATGTTATATATGTTTGAGTCAGTCACTCCGTATGATTATTTAAAAAGTAAATATAAGGGTGGTGAGCCAACGTCTCGTGACTTATCTATACTAGAAAACTTGATGGTTGATCAAAAAATAAATCCTGGCGTTTTAAATGTATTGATTTATTATACATTGAGAGTCAATAATCAAAAGCTCAATAAAAATTATGTAGAAACTATAGCAGGTCAGTGGAAAAGATCTGGTGTTGAAACTGTTGAAAGTGCTATGCAGATGATTGAAAAAGAATACAAGAAAGTGAATAACGGGAAGACTGGTGATAGCTCTAAAGTTAAATATAATACTAGGATAGTCGATAAAAGTAGTACAACTGCAGTACCTGAATGGTTTGATAAGGAAAATAAAGCTGTAATAACTGATAAGAATGATGAAGAAGAGATGAAGAAAATTTTAGAGGAACTTGTATAGTTTACAGCTCTTTTTTTTTTGAAACTTGAACTACTTGGTAATTTATGATATACTTTTACATGTATAAAGAAAGAAATAGGAATATACAATAATAATATTTTGTGTTTTTATATATAATATAGTAGAGGTGTATAAATGTATTTTAATAAAAAATATAAATCTATGGAATTTTGGCAAATAATTGAATCAGTTTTAGAAATAGATGATTTTATGAGTTTGAAAAATTATGCTCATCATGGTGTTGACCGTCTTGATCATAGTTTGAGAGTTTCATATATGACTTATAAAATTACTAAACTACTTCATTTAAATTATAAAGAGGCTACTAGAGCTGCTTTGTTACATGACTTTTTTCTTGATAATGATGAAGATAGTAAAAAAGTATTAATGGTATCTCATCCACAACATGCTATTGATAGAGCTAAAAAGTATTTTGAATTATCGGAGTTGGAAGAAGATATAATTGGTTCTCATATGTTTCCGGTAGCGCCTAGAATTCCAAAATATATTGAGAGTTGGATTGTTGATATATTGGATAATATTGCTGGTGGTGTAGAAAGAACTATTACTATGAAGACGCAATTTGCTACTAGTGTAAGTTTTCTAGCTTTTATATTATTAACTATAGTCTAATTAGACTATTTTTTTTGTAGTAAAATATTTGTTAATGTGATAGAATTATTTTGTGAATGTTCTTGTAACTCAGTTGGATAGAGTACCTGCCTCCTAAGCGGGAAGCCGGAGGTTCAAATCCTCTCAAGAACGCCAAGAAAAAAATAAGAAGGCATTTGCCTTCTTTTAGTTTTTAGTAATTAGAAAATCGTATATGTGACTAGGTAATTGATCTAAGTAAATAATATCGTATATTAGATGTATAATAGGCATGGATAAATTGTTTTTTTTCATCATTTTATTTAGAGCATTAAGAGTATACATTCCTTCGACTGTATGTGTTTTTAAATATTCTTCTCTTTTTTTCTTGTTTGGATGACTTAGTATTTCTCCGAAGGAATAGTTTCTACTTTTTTCGCTTGTAGCAGTTAGTAATAAGTCACCGAAACCAGCAAAGGTTAATATTGTTTCTTCATGGCCTCCAGCTTGTTTTATTAACTCTTTGATATCATTTAATGATTCTGTGATAAACATGGCTTTTGTTGATTCATTAGCACCTAAACCATGTAGCATACCAGCGGCAATTGCTATAACATTTTTGATAGCTCCACATATTGCTGTACCAATTAAGTCGTGATTTACTCTAAATCTGAAATAATTGTTTTCAAAGGCTTTTTTTATAGTTTCTGCAGTATTATTGTCTATAATTGAAAGTGATAGACCGATAGGTTTTTTAGAAATGATATCTATCGCAAATGATGGACCAGAAATAATAGCAAATTTTGAAGTGTTTATTTTATTAAGAATGATATCGTGTAAAAATAGTCCTGTTTCATTATCGATTCCTTTAGTTGCAAGTATTATTATTTGTTCTTTAGTAAATAAATCATAGCATTCTTCTAAGGTTGTAGTGATAAATTCTGCAGGTATTGCCCAAATGATAATATCTTTATCAATTATTACGTCTTTTAGGTCAGTAGTATATCTAAATCCTTTAGATAGTTTTGTATTTGGTAAGACAGTAGGGTGTGCATTAGTAGTTTCTAGTAATTTTTTTTCTTTTTCAAATTTTGTCCATAATGTAATATTGTTGTTGTTGTGTTCTAAAATAGTAGCAAGAGCCAATCCATATGCTCCTGTACCGATGATTCCTATATTCATATGTACCTCCACATATATTATAGCAAATTATTCTATATAGTGGTAAAATATTTATATGTCCAGGTAGCTCAGTTGGATAGAGCGTTACCCTCCGAAGGTAAAGGTCACAGGTTCAATTCCCGTTCTGGACACCAATTAATTTAGGGTGCTATTGATATATGAATTATAGTCTATGATATAGAAGGTTACAGTGTTTTGAAATTTAAGATATTCTTTCTTAGATTTTATTGTCCAAACAAAAGTAGATAATTTGTTTTTTTTGATTAAATTTTGATTTAGGTATTTTATTCCTTTTTTATTGCAAGATATAAAGTCAACTTTTATATATTTACTATTTAGTACTTTATTAATAATATTAGTAAAAAACACTTTGAACTTTGTAGAGTTATATATTATTAAACCGCAATTATATTTTGTTTTTTTTCTTTTTAAATAGATAATGCTTAATAAATTAAATGAAGAAACATAATAATTTCCTTTATGTTGATTTAATAGATTTAGTAATTTGCTTTCTAGATTAAAAGAAAAATGTTCGTTTTTTATATCTATTAATAGTGATGCTTTAGTGTTTATTAGATTTAATACATCTTTTAGTAAGGGAATTTTTTCTTCAGTATTTAAAAGAGTTAATTTTTTTATATCTTCATATGTACAGTCTTTTACTTTTTTATCAAGTCCTGTCATTCTTTTTAGATTATAATCATGATATACAATTATAGTATTATCTTTTAAAATTTGGATATCCAATTCAATATTTAATTTATTATCTAGTGCTTTTTGAAATGCTTTTATTGAGTTTTCAGGGATATTTATATTATCGTAATATCCTCTGTGAGCAAATATATTTTTATTTTTTTTCATAATGTTACCTCTTTATAGTTTATGTTTATAAAAAGTGATTGACAACTTTTTATAAATAGTTAAAATAGAATTAGTAATGCCGATATAGTTTAGTGGTAAAACAGGTCCTTGGTAAGGATCAGAGGACAGTTCGATTCTGTCTATTGGCACCATAAATAAAATTTCGTATTTAATGCTTTTATTAGAAATATATTTTATTTTCTCTTATTTCGAGTTATTTGTCAAAAAATATTTATTAAAGAATTGTTAAGTGATTTTATGAAAATTATAACTAATGATATCAGTAAAGCAAAAAAGTAAAAGATTCAAGTTATTTTGAATCCTTTTTTGTTTGTATTTTATCTAATAATGTTAAGTTTTTTCTTTTGAAGACTGGTTTTAATAGGCTATAAGGTTTTAATTCAAGACCATGATAGTCACTACCTGCACTTATTAGTAGCTTTTCTTCTTTGGCTATTTTCAGAAGAAATTCTGATTGTTCATTGGTATGATTCGGTCTATATACTTCAAGACCTTGTAAGCCAATTTCTTTTAAATAACGGATATATGTATGAAGATCGCTTTTTTCTTTTTCTAATGTATAGGGGTGGGCTAATACTGGGATTCCACCGCTGTTTAAAATTAAGTTTATACATTCTTTTGGTGGAATGCCTTTATAGTTAGTTACTTGTTTATAAGCAGGTATTAAGTATTTATCAAATGCTTCTTGTGTATTTTTTGTATATTTATTCTTAACACATAGTTTAGCAAGGTCAGCGCGACTTAAGTTATTTGTTTGTGTAAAGAGATTATTTATTTCTTCTTCACTAAAAGTAATGTTGTAATCTTGATTTATGATATTTAATAATTCTCTTATGTAGTTATGATTTTTTTGTTTTAAACTATTTAGTTTGTCATTTAACTGTTGATTAGTAATATCTATATTATATCCTAGTATATGAATAATTCCTTTATCTATTTGGCCGCTTAATTCAATTCCAGGGATGAAGTTTATTTGTTTTAATAAGTCAGAGTCTTTTAACTCTTTAACTCCAGTTATTCGGTCATGATCAGTTAAAGCAAATGTCTTGATGTTTTGTTTGATTGCTTGCTCTAGTAGTTCGTTTGGTGTGAATTCACCGTCAGAATGGGTACTGTGAGCATGTAACTCAACATATTCTAATTCTTTAATGACAGTTAGTAGTTCTTTTTGGAAATGGATGTTTCTGATGTTACTAGATGGCTTGTTAAGTAGATTT
Organism: uncultured Muribaculaceae bacterium; assembly: GCA_964368465.1. Lineage (GTDB taxonomy): Bacteria > Bacillota_I > Bacilli_A > RF39 > UBA660 > CARZYU01. The sequence goes on along the minus strand of CAYJBD010000009.1, from coordinate 1,023 downwards.
GCTATATTATTTAAATTAGCTATTTCAATGTAAAAATTATTATTTTGTTCAAAAGTTGTTAATGTTTGATTAGTGATAGGTAGTAAGGTATCTACTTCTATTAAGAAATAGGTAGTAGTGGTTAGTTTGTTTTCTGTTGTAGTTGTGTTTCTAATGGGATAATTTTTATAATAATTTTTAGTAGTTAGCAGACCTTCTATTTGATTTTCTTTAAAAGTAATCCCTAATTCTTCTTGTAGTTCTCTTTTTAATGCTTCGATAGGTGTTTCGTTTGAGTCTATTTTGCCACCTGGAAACATATACATATCTGCGTAGTTACAAATATAAAAATTGTTTTTTTTATCTAAAATAATAGCTCTTACTTTTTTAGTAATATTCGTTATGTCTGTGTCTAGTAAATTGTTATTATTATTTATTAATGTTTTCATGTTTTTCTCTCCTATATGGCAATGTTTTAGTTTTACATTTCTTTGATTCATAATTTATTAATCCTTCGATTGGTAAAATTGTTCTTTTAAATACTTGTTGTGCTTCTTCTAAGTATAACATAGGGTTTTCTTCTGGCCAAAAGTGTGTTAGCATTAGTTCTTTAACATTAGCTTGTTTTGCTAGGGTAGCTGCTTGATATGCGGTTAAATGAGTAGGTGAATTGATATTATGTTTTCTTAAAAATGAACTTTCACATATTAGAAGATTTGAATCTTTACAAAATTCTATAAGGTATTCAAAATTTGTGTTTCCTATGTCGGATGTATATACTATTTTTTTGTTTTTTGTTTCTAATTTCGTGACATAACTTTCAATACTGTGAGAGTTATTGTTATGAAAACTAATTTTTAAGTCATCTAATTTTATTTGTGTTTTCTCTTCGATGTCATAATATTGATTGTAACTTTCTTGAGTGTTTAATATACTGTTCTTTTCGTTGTTGTAGTCAGATGGTAAATAAATTTTAGGTTTTTCATTTAATATACCTAAATTATGATAAACGTATGAAGCATATTGTAGGGAACCTAAATCTGC
>CAYJBD010000008.1:10739-14396 GCA_964368465.1 uncultured Muribaculaceae bacterium | reverse complement strand
ACCTTCCTGTCGTTTAGATTATAACATATTTATGTTTATTTTTAAAGAAAAAAGTAGTTTCCTACTCTTCTAACTCTAATTCATCTTCATCTATTATGACTAAATCTTTTAAATCATCATCTTTGTCATCAAAGTCGTCGTTATCTATATTTTGAACGCTATCAAAGTGAATTTCTTCTTCTTCTATTATAACTTCTTCTTCATCTTCTAATTCATCTTCGTGATGTTCATCCTCTAATTCGTCATCTTTTAAAATAACAACTTTGTCTGATGTGTGATGGTCTCTTAAATCCCATGTTCCATCATCTAAAAGAACAAATCTTTTATCTGTTGCTAATGCTGTGTAAAAATCAGCTATTTTTGATTCTATAGTAGTTTCAGGTAATTCTAGTAATGTTATGATTTTTTTAAATATATCAAGTGTATTCTTATTACCTTCTTCTTTTATTATTAAGTGAGCAATATCTTTATTAGACATTAACTCTAAATCATCCTTTGTCATCTTTTTTAAACTCATTTTTTCCTCCTACATCTTTTCATATGCATCAACACCTAATAGTGTTAGAGCATTTTTTAATGTTATTTTAACTGCTTTTATCAAAATTAATCTTTCAGTTGTATAATCTTTATCCTCAGTGATTATTTTTTCTTTAGCATAGTAACTATGAAATAAACTTGCTAAATCAAATGCATATTTTGCAATATGATGAACTTCAGTTTTGCTAGCAGCTTTTTCCACAACTTCTGGGAATAAATATAATTTATTCAAAATATCATATGCTTCTTCACTTACTATTGTTTTAAATTCTTTTATCTGTTCTTCTTTTGCATCCGATAAAATAGAAGTAATTCTAGCATGTGCATAGTTAATATAGTAAACAGGATTCTCATTAGACTTTTTAACAGCTAAATCTAAATCGAAATCCATTTGACTATCTAGACTATGAGAGACAAAGAAGTATCTTGTTACATCTTTTCCTACTTCCTCAAATAACTCTCTTATTGTCACAGCGTTTCCAGTTCTCTTACTCATCTTTAACTCTTGGCCATCTTTTAATAAACGTACCATTTGTAAGATTTCTACTGATAGCTTACTGCTATCATATCCTAATATTTGCAAAGATGCTTTCAATCTAGATATATATCCATGGTGATCCGCACCTAAAATATCTATTAGTTTGTTATATCCTCTTGAATATTTATTTATATGGTATGCAATATCTGGTAGTAAATATGTACTGTTTCCATCTTGCTTGATTAAAACTCTGTCTTTTTCGTCACCATATTCAGTTGTCTTCAGGAATAAAGCTCCGTCAGCGGTATATGTTTTACCTGATTCTTTTAAAAGATTAAGTGTTTTTTCTACATAGCCTTCTTCGTATACTTTTGTTTCGCTTGACCACACATCAAAACTTACATCTAGAGTATTTAAATCTTCTTTTATTTTATCTAGTAGAATACTTAGTCCATATTCTTTGAAAAATCTTATATCTTTTTCTTTAGCACTTTCTTCAAATTCTTCTTTTAGCTTTTCCGCAATAGTGATTATTTCTTTTCCATGATATCCATCTTCAGGCATAGTCTCGTCTATACCAATTAAATTTAAATATCTTACTCTTATTGATTTCCCTAAATTATTCATTTGATTTCCAGCATCATTGATATAATATTCTCTTGTAATATCGTATCCTGCAAATTTTAATAGTCTTGCTAGTGAGTCTCCATATGCAGCGCCTCTAGCGTGTCCTAAATGTAGGATCCCCGTTGGATTAGCACTTACATATTCTAAATTTAGTGAAATACCTTCAAATTTAGTACTTTTTCCGTAGTTATCACCTTTTTTAATTATTTCTAATAAATTTTCAAATAAATAATCTTTTTTTACTCTAAAATTAATGAACCCTGGATTTGCTAGAGTTATTTCTTGGTAATTAGCATTATCTATGTTTTCAATAATTGTTTCTGCAATTTGAGTTGGATTTTGTTTTAACTGTTTAGTTAAACGCATTGCGATATTACTTGAATAATCACCGTTTTCTTTGTTTTTAGGTATCTCAACAACTATTTCATCTTCAAAAGTTATATTAAGTTTGTTTAAAACTGTTTTTATATCACTTTCTATTAATTGCTTCATAATTACACCTACCATTCTATAGTAAGTTCATAACTGTTTTTATCTATCAAATAAATTAATTCTATTTTATTTTCTAATAGGTTATACTTCTTTACTTCTATTTTTATATTTGTCATTCCTTCTTTGGTAGTTACAAGGATGTTTTCTTTTTGAAAGTTTAACTCTATTTCTTTATCTTTATCTATCTTTATTAACTTTCTTTCTTTAAAATTTAAAAAGTAACTTGTTTTTGTTTGTGATGAGTGCCACTTTAGTTCTTCACCTATTAGATAACCTGTTTCATTTATTTCATCTTTTTCGTTATCACTTTTAATAACTGTTTTCACGGTCGTTTCTTTCATTTTTTCGCCCTTCTTAAATTTCTAATTTGCATTATAGCACATCTTAATAAAAGAGTACATATTTTTTTTGATTTTTTTCATACTAAAAAAGGAAGGATGGTCTTTATGAAGCGAATCAAGAAAATTATTAAAGCTTTTCTCTTTATTATTATCTTTTTTATCGTTGTTAATACTGGTATTTATATTTATTCGTTACTTACTCCTAAATTAGAGATTTCTATGGCTAACAACATTACTTTTTATGATAATACTGACACACTTTTTTTCCAAGGATCTGGATCTAAATCTTGGATTTCTTTGGATGAAATGTCAACTTATTTAGTTGATGCTACTATTAATACTGAAGACAAGAACTTTTATTCTCATTTTGGGTTTGATTATTTACGGATTGCTAAGGCTTTATTTACTAATATGGTTTCTGGATCCAATGTACAAGGTGCTTCTACTATTACTCAGCAGTACGCTAAAAATTTGTTTTTAGACTTTGATAAAACTTGGCAAAGAAAATGGGATGAGATGTGGATTACTTTTGAGCTTGAGGCGCATTATTCTAAAGATGAAATACTTGAGGGTTATCTTAACACTATCAATTATGGTCATGGTATGTATGGTATTGAAAATGCTTCTTTATTTTATTTTAACAAGAGTTCTAGTGAATTAACATTAGCTGAAGCTGCTATGTTAACAGGTATTCCTAAATCTCCTAGTTATTATTCACCAATAGTTAACGAAGAACTTGCAAAAAATAGACAACTTATGATATTGAACTCTATGCTTGAAGATGAAATAATCAGTGAAAATGAGTATAAAGGTGCTATTAATGAAGAATTGACTTATGTTGGTGAATTAGCACATAACGATCTTTCTACTGTTATGTATTATCAGGATGCTGTTTTAAATGAATTAGAAACTATTACTAGTATTTCTAGGTCTTATTTAGAAACAGGTGGACTAAAAGTATATACTAATTTAGATATACCTACTCAAACAGAGTTAGAAAATAGTATTGATGAAAATATTGCAGTTGATAATGAATTACAGGTTGCTGGTGTTGTTATGGATCCTAACACTGGTAAAGTATTAGCGCTAACGGGTGGGAAAGATTATAATAGTTCTCAATATAATAGAGCTATTGATGCTAGAAGACAAGTAGGCTCTACTATGAAGCCATTTTTATATTAT
>CAYJBD010000008.1:0-10729 GCA_964368465.1 uncultured Muribaculaceae bacterium | reverse complement strand
TTACTTCTAGTACTACTTTTATCAGTGAAGAGACCACCTTTACTTTTGCTGGTGATAAGTCATATTCACCACAGAATAGTAATGAAACATATGGGGATAAACCTATTTCTATGGCTACTGCTATTGCTTATTCAGAAAATATTTATGCTGTTAAAACTCATATGTTTTTAGGAGAAGAAGTTTTAGTTGATACTGCAGCTAGATTAGGGATTGAAGCAGAATTAGAAGAAGTTCCTTCTCTTCCTTTAGGCACTAGTGAAATTAGTGTTTTAGAAATGGCTCAAGGGTACTCTGCTTTTGCTAATACAGGATATAAAGTAGAACCTTATTTCATAAGAAGAGTTGAAAATAGTGAGGGTGAAGTTTTATATGAAGTTGATGAGGAAAAAGAAAGAGTTTTAAATGAGAGTTTGACTTTTATTCTTAATAATATGCTTACAACTACTTATGATCCTTTATTTATTGATTATAACTATCCTACTTCTATAAATCTAAACGCTAAAATCGCTAATACTTACGCTTTAAAGACAGGTACAACCAATACAGACCATTGGCATATAGGATATAACCCTGATATTGTCACTGCTGTATGGATTGGATATGACGATAATAAAGATTTAGAAAATACACAGTATAAAGTGGGTCAAAATATTTGGTTAGATGCAATGAATAGTTATATGAGTGATAAAGAAGATGTTTGGTATGAGCAACCTAGTAATATATCTCAAGTTATAGTTGATCCTATTTCAGGTAGACCAGCTACTAGTGAAGACGAAAAAAAGAAGATTATGTACTTTGTTAAAGGTACAGAACCTTCTTTGACTGATGTCGTTTTTGACGAAATTACTACTCAATAATTCCTATATCATTTGTTTTTAAAAAAGAACCATTAGCATCATCTGTGTCTAAATGAAACTCTAAAACAAAACTAGGATCTTCTTTTAATTTTACGTTATGAAAAGTGACTGGTTTTTCACCTTTAAAAGATACACTTACATATTCATTAGTCAATCCTAATTCTTGTTTTTTTGCTGGGCTGATATGAATATGGCGAGCTGCGATTATTGCACAATCTTTAGTAACTTCTCCATTAGGGCCGATTAGTGTTATTGTACTTGCACCTGATAAATCTCCAGAATCTCTAATTGGCGGATTTATTCCTAAAGTATAGGCATCTGTCTTTGATATTTCTACTTGAGAATAGCTTCTAAACGGTAATAGAATTCTAACTTTGTTTAGTTCATTTTTATCTGTTTTAATAGTAATAACTTGATCTGATGCGTATTGTCCTGGTTGAAGTAATTCTTTCACTATATTTATTTTTGTATCGCCAAATAAAGTTTTATAATCTTCTTCTGTTAAATGTACATGTCTATTTGATACTCCTAATACTACTTCCATCTTATTACCTCCATTTTGATTATATCATATTATAAATAAACTATTTACTTATTTAGTATAATTTGACAGTTAATTCATATTATTTAGTGGAGGTATAATATGAATAATAATGTTTATCCAGGATATCCTAATAACACTAATCTAAACCTTGGTGCCACTCAACCACCTATAACTAATTTAATACAGCCTTCCAATAAAATTTATGCTGAAAGTTTATTAGTTAAAAATGTAGGTCGCTTGGCTACTTTTTATATGTCTTATGCAGATTCTATTCAGTGGAAAGATAAAATATTTACTGGTGTTATTGAAGATGCTGGACGTGATTTTGTAGTGCTTAGTGACCCTAACACTGGAAAATGGACTATTTTATGGATTTTGTATTTAGATTATGTAGAATTTGATGCTCCTATAAAATTGAACTAGTTTTCTTATTGTTAATCTTTTATTTTTTTGTTATACTAACAATATAATAAGAGGTGACGTATGTATATATATATAATTATAGGAATTGTTTTACTAGGGGGTTTACTTTTAGTTTTTAGTACTTTTTACAATAAGTTTCAATTTTTAATCATTAAGATGGATGAAGCTAATAACAATATAGATATTTTATTAGAAAAAAAAGAAAAGTTATTAGAAAAATTTGTTCCTTTTTTAGAAAAAGTTAATAAAGATGGTGCTAAGAATTATAAAAATAGTATGAAGCATAAAGCTTTTAAAGCTGATAGAGCTGATTTTAATAATCATTTAAATAGTATTTCTCATGAATTAAATAAACTAATTGATGGTAATAAAAAGTTAAATAAGCTTGATGACTTTGATGATTTATTACTAAGCTTATTTAATACAGACGAAGAACTAGAAGCAGCACTTAAGTTTTATAATTCTTCTGTTACTGATTATAATAAATTAGTAAAGTGTTTTCCTTCTTTATTAATTGCGTTAATTTTTAGATACAAAGCTAGATCTTTTTATACAATAACAGAGTTCAATGAATTTGAAATACTTAATTAAATATCACTTAGTGATATTTTTTTATACTTTTAAACTTTGAGTTGCTATTTCTTTACGTAAATTATATAATCCGTAGATATTGATGATTGCTAGTATAGCAACCAAGATGTCAACAATGTCCCATAATATAGTAGGATTTGCTATTGATCCCCATAATAATAGTATTGCTACTACACTTTTTAATATATATAAATGAATTTTATTATAGTTACTAAATAAATACTTAAAATTGCTTTCTCCATAATAATATCCTGTAATTATAGTTGAAAAGGCAAAGAGAGATATTATTATTATTAGTCCTAATTCTCCCAAACTACCTAGATTTACCTTTAACGAATCTTGTATTACTTCTATTCCGTTGTAGTTACCTATTAGGAATTTACTATAGTCTGATGTTAAAATTATTAGCGCTGTTATAGTACATATTATGAGACTTGTGAAGTATACTCCAACTACTTGAATTAATCCCTGGTTAGCTGCTTTTTCATTATCAACTGAGCCACTTGCTATAGCTCCTGTTCCTATCCCTGCTTCATTTGAAAAAATACCTCTTTGTACGCCAATTAGCATTGTAGATAGTGTTCCTATTCCAAATGATTTAATATTTAGGGCATTATCTAAAATACTACTAAATACTGATGGTATTTGTTCTATATTATTTAGTATTATTACTAATCCAATTAAAATATATCCTAGTCCCATTATAGGTACTAGATTGTTAGTGAATTTAGTTATTCTTTTTAGACCGTTTAAAATGACATAAAATGAAACTAAAGCGATTACTACGGCTATAATAATTGGTTCTATGTTAAATTTACTTGTTATACTAGCTGTTATAGTATTAGCTTGTATCGTCATAAACGCTATTATATATGTAAATATAGTTAGAAATGCATAAATATTACCTAATAATTTGTTTTTTAGTCCTTTTCTTAAGTAATATGCTGGTCCTCCTTTATGGTATTCTCCATCTTTTTCTTGATAAGCAACACCTAAAGTGCTTTCTGCAAAAGAGTTGACTGCTACTATTAAAGTTGTTATCCATATCCAGAAGATTGTACCAGGTCCTCCATAAAGTATAGCTAGGGCAATTCCTGCTAGTGATCCTACTCCTATTCTTGCTGATGTTGCCATCATTAAGGACGTAAAGGGGGTTATTGTACTATTACTCTTTACTTTGAAACTCTTTATTATTTTTTTAATATTAAACTGAATTCCTTTTAGTTTTATAGTAAAGTACAAACCATTTCCAATCAAAAGTACTGTTGCGATTGACCAAAGAATTGTATTTAAAAGATTCATTTCATCACCATTATTAGTTTAATATATTAAATTGACAAATTTTGTTGAAAAAAAACAGGTTATTGATAATAACCTATTTATGATAATTTTCATTATTCTTTATTTTAAAACTTCGATATATTTGTTCTAACAATATTATTCTAAATAATTGATGTGGAAAGGTCATTTTTGAAAAAGATAGAGCTTTTTTACTTCTTTGTTTGATATCTTGATGTAATCCATTAGATCCCCCAATTATAAAGGTAATATTACTGTTGGTACTTAATGTTTCGTCAATCATAGAAGAAAATTCTATAGAGTTATACTGTTTTCCTTCTATTTCTAAAGTAATAATATATTCTCTATCAGATAAATGTTTTTCTATTTCTTCTTTTTCTGCTTTCATATTTAAATCTATATTATTTAAATCATGGTCTTTTACTTCTATAATTGCTATTTTATGGTATTTTGTCATTCTTTTTAAATATTCGTCTACTGCTTCTTTATAAAATTTTTCTTTTATCTTGCCGACACATATTATCTTTAACATTATATTTCTATTAACTCGCTTTCTTCTCTTTGTTTAGCAATTATTATCTTTTTATTATCTAAGTGCTCTTCACCTAACATTTTAGTTAACATTTCATATGCATGTTGCTCTGTATTATTTTCTTCACTTAGATGTGCTAGGATTATGTGCTTGGTGTTATTTCCTATTATCTTTTTTAAATAACTAGAAGCAGAGTAATTTGATAAGTGTCCTTTATCGCTTAAAATACGTTGTTTTAAATAATGTGGTTTTGTACTGTTCATCAGTAATTCTTCATCATGATTACTTTCCATTACATATAAGTGATGGTTTGTTAGTTGTTTAAGATATCTTTGGTTTATATACCCCGTATCCGTGATGTATGCGAGGCTTTTTTCTTCTTTTCTTACAATGTACCCATTAGATCCTAATGCGTCGTGAGACGTCTTAATTGTACTTATTACGACATCACTAATGATATGTTCTTTTTCTACAGGTAATATGCTTTCTACTTTTAATAAATCTTTAAAATATTCTTCTGCATCCATTGGGACATAAATTGGTATATTGTGTCTTTTTACAAACACTTTAAGTCCACTGATATGATCATCGTGTTCATGTGTTATGAAAATTGCTGATAAATCATCTATAGTTAAATTTTGTTTAGCAAGTGATTCTTTTAACCTTTTATAACTTATACCTAAATCAATCAATATATTGGTCTTGTTGGTTGTTATTAGGCAGCTATTTCCTTTTGATCCACTTGCTATCATTTTAATCTTTATCATTGATATAATTGCATAGCATCAAACGATCTACTTCCTGTTCTGTAAGGATATCCATACCATGCTGAGAAATGTAAATGCACTCCTGTTGCAAATCCTGTATCTCCCATTCCACCTATTACTTGTCCCATTGTTACATAGTCTCCTACTGATACATATCTGAAGTCCATATGAGCATATAGTGTATAATAACCATTTTGATGATCTACTGTTGCGAATATTCCATTAGGCCAATAACTGTCTGCTTGTACAACAACTCCATCTTGTGCGGCTTTGATAGGTGAACCTCTTCCTGTTCCTGCTATATCTGTTCCATCATGTAGAGTTCCCCATCTATATCCATAATGACTTGATATTGTATACGGTATATTAGTAGGCCATGCCCAGATCCCTAAGTCTCCTGATACGACATAGTCATTACTCTTACCACCTTTAATAATTATTTCATTAACTACAGGGGTGATCGTTTCTGTTCCTGCGATTACTAGGTCGATTACTTGTCCATTCTCTTTATTAACTTTTGTAGTTATTTGAGTGACACCGTTTTGACCTTTTTGTGTTGTTGCAGTATAACCAATAAGTTGAGTATTATCGTATCTCACTTCTGTTTCATATTTTATTTCTTGTAACTCTACAACGTGTTGATTTTCTATTATCTTCACTTGTGGTGATAGTATTCCTAGTAACACTTGTTGTCCTGAGAACAATAAAGATGACTCATTTTTGAATTGAGGATTTGCTATTAAAAATTCTTGTGAAGACATTTTATTAGCAAACGATACGTCTTCAATCGTATCACCGTCTTGTACAGTATACGTTGTCTGTGGCTCTGTTGTTCCAAATAATAAGTATTTTGATAAATCTTCTGTCGTTTGATATATTGGTTGATTGGTAGGTATTCTATCTTGTTTATAGCTTATTTCATTTTTGATACTTACATTTTCAATTATCATTCCTGTAGATACAATTTCTGTTTGTGTCTCATTTAAGTAATCGTCATATGTTTCTGTATCTACAAACGATCTTATCGTATTATCGATTGATTCTTCAAAAACGTCTTGTTCTAGCACATAAATAACTACATCTTCTTCTTCGTATTCTTCCCCTGTCTCATCATTTGTATCTGAGGTTCCCTTTATTGTATACGTATAACCATTGATAGTAAACGGTTCGATATTGTTTACTTTATTATATATTTCTTCAACAGTTGATACTGATTCATTAAAAGTTATCTCTTTAATTATTTCTAAGTTTTTAGGAGGATATACTTTATCAACTTGATATTTTTCTTTAATTTCTTCTTGGGCATTATCAATATATTCTTCTAATTCTTGTTGCGAGTTTATTAGACCTATCGATGAGCCATTTAAATAAACTCTATATAGTGATTTTGGTTCTTCACTGTTATCTTCAAATCCAAGAAATAATAAACTTGTACTTGCTATTAAAGCAATTACTAAATACGCTATATTTCTATTAGGCATCTTTATTCTCCTTTAGAAAATTTCCAAATGTACTTGTATCTTTTTTAAACACTAATTCTATTGTTGTAGTTGGTCCATTACGATGTTTACCTATTATGTATTCTGTAATACTAGTGTTTTTATCATTTGGATTAATTTTTTCTTTATTATAATAATCATCTCTATATAAGAACGAAACGATGTCAGCATCTTGTTCTATTGATCCTGATTCTCTTAGGTCACTCATGATTGGTCTTTTATCTTCTCTTGACTCAACTGAACGTGATAACTGTGCTAGAGCTATAACTGGTACTTTAAACTCCATAGCCATTGTTTTTAGTATTCTAGAAATGTCCGATACTTCTTGTTGTCTATTTCCACCATATTGTTTACCCGATGTTATTAATTGTAAGTAGTCTATTACAACGGCTGATAGTCCTATTTTACTATTAGCAAGACGACGACACTTAGCTCTAATTTCTCCTATAGTGATACCTGGTGTATCATCTATATATAAATTAGCGTCTGCTAACTGAGCAATTGCTTCGTTAACTCTTTTCCAATCGTCATTTTGAAGGTTTCCTGTTCTTAGTTTATAACCTTCTATTTGTCCTTTCGACGATATCATTCTCGTTGCTAATTGTTCTGCTCCCATTTCGAGATTGAATAGTGCAACTGCTTTATCATTGTTTGTAGCCATATGCACTGCCATGTTAAGAGCAAATGCAGTTTTCCCCATTGCAGGTCTTGCTGCTACTATTATTAATTCGTTAGCATGAAGTCCAGATGTAACTTTATCAATATCTGTCCAACCTGTTGCTAAACCTGTTATCTCTCCTTTTGTTTCTGATAACTTTTCTAAATCTTTTTGGGTTTTATATAATACGTCTTTTATTGTTCTAAATTCAGAGGTTTTCCTATTTTTACTTATATCTCCAAGTTTCTTTTCTGCTTCTTCTATTAGTGCTGATAAGTCTTCGTCTCTATTATATCCTGATTCTACTATTTCCGTGGCTTTGTCAATTAATCCTCTTCTTATTGCTGCATCTAATATAATTTTAATATAATATTCTGCATTGGCAGCAGTAGGTACAAAAGTTATTAGTTCTGTAATATACTCTACTCCACCTATTTCTGTCAGAATATCTTTTTTCTTAACTTCTGTTGTCACAGTTGTTAAATCGACTGGTATTTTACTTTCTAATAAATAAGTTAAAACTTCGAATAATTTACTGTGCTTATCTAAATAAAAGCTATCTGGTTGTAAATCTTCCGCTGCTTTTTCTAGTGCTGTTTTCGATAAGAAACAAGCTCCTAAAACGGATTTTTCTGCTTCTATATCATTTGGTTTGTTTCTAAGAGCCATGTTATACACCTACTTTTCTAAATGGACTTTAATTTTTGCATTTATTTCTTTATATAAATTTATTTTTACATCATGATAACCTAGACTTGCTAGATGATCTTTTATTTCAATTTGTTTTTTATCTATCTTGTACCCTAACTTGTCTAATTGTTCTTTAATTTGTTTTTGACTAATACTACCAAAAACTTTATCTCCTTGGCCTGTTTTAACTTTAAACGAGATACTTACTTTATCTAATTTTTCTTTTAATTGTTTAGCTGCCTCTTTGTTATTTATTTCTTGTTGTTTTTGATTGTTTTGCTCTTTGTTATATTCACCTAATGTTTTTTCAGTTAATTTGATTGCATATTTATTTTTTATTAGAAAATTTTCTGCATATCCATCTTTTACTTCTTTGATTTCACCTTTTTTACCTTGATTTTTTAAGTCTTTTAAAAATATTACTTTCACTTTACCCTCCTTGTTAAATGTTCTTGATAAGTTCTTCCTCTACTTGTTTAATTGTCTTATCTTTAATTATACAAGCTGCATTATATTTATCTCCTCCACCATTAAACAGCTCCATAATTGTTTGTACTTCTACATTTCCTAAACTTCTGGCACTTATACCTATCATATCATCTTCTACTTTTCCAATAACAAATGATGCTTCAATATCATTAAAGAACAAAATTGTATCTGCTGTTTTTGCCAATTCTTCCTTTTTGTATATAGTATTGTTTGAGCCTTTTGCTATAGCTATGTTTCCTTTTAACTCAACATCTATGATTATTTTTTGTCTTTCTATATAATCTTTGATATCTTGTTTCATGATATATTGAACTTCACTTGACTCTGCCCCCATTTCTGTCAAGATATGACTGGCTTTAAATGTTTCTTTTGTTGTTTTTAAAGTGAAGTTATTAGTATCTAGCGCTATTCCTGATAAAAGAATTGTTGCCATATCTTTTGGGATTTTGATTTTCTTAGCTTTTATAAAGAAAGTAAGCATTTCTGATGTACTTGATGTGTTATTTTCTATTACTTTGATTGCTTTCTTTATTGTTGTGTCAGTTGTGTCGTGATGGTCTATTATTAAAACATCAGTGAACAAATCTAATAAAGCACTATTTTGAATAGTATTTGTTTTATTAGTATCAACTATTATTAATAAGTTTCCACTTTGTTGCTTTTCTAGTTCTTTAGTTGTAATTCTAGTTATATCTTTGTTTATATGTTCATAAGCATTTTGAACTGCTTGTTCTTCTTCTTTATCATCTATTATGATATCACATTGTTTTTTATAGTGTTTCGCTATATAATGAAATACTGCTGATGCTGCCAAGGCATCTAAGTCCATGTTTTTATGAGTAGTTACATATATTTTATTTGCTTTTTTGATGCTTTTTACGATTTCCTTACTCTTTGTAATGATCTTCATTTTGCCTCCTAAACACTTCTTTTATATTATACTATAAAATCTCAACAAAAAAAAGATAGTTATCTATCTTTTACTTTGTATATGGTAATAATGCTATTGCTCTTGCACGTTTAATTTGTTCTGCAATATATCTTTGATGTTTAGCACATGCACCAGTAACACGACGTGGTAAAATTTTTCCGCGTTCATTAATATATTTTTTTAAGATTTCTACATCTTTATAATTAATTTCTTTACCTGTACACATATAGCATATTTTTTTCTTTTTACGATAAAATTCAGCCATTGTAATCCTCCTTCTTAAAATGGTAATTGTTCATCATTTATTTCAATATCCGCTCCAAATGCAGCATATGGATCATTTGAAATATCTGTAGTACGAGAAGTTGGCGCTGGTTGTTCATTTTTAAAATCATATGGAGATGGACCATTTCCACCTTCACTTGTAGAATTTCTACTATTTTTTGTATCTAAAAATTGAACATTATCAGCAATGATTTCTGTTACATAACGTTTTTTTCCATCTTGGTCATCATAGCTTCTTGTTTGAATTCTTCCATCAATAGCTACTTGACTTCCTTGTGATAAATAGTTTTTAACATTTTCTGCTTGTTTTCTCCAAACGCTTATGTTAATAAAATCTGCTTCTCTTTCTCCCGATTGTGAAGTAAATGGTCTATTAACTGCAATTGAAAAGCTAGCTACCGCTGTATTATTGTTTGTATATCTTAATTCTGGGTCTCTTACTAATCTACCTATTAAAAAAACTTTATTCATTTTCTACCTCTCTTTTAGTTGTCGATACGAATAATTAATGTACGAATAACTTCTTCGCTTATACGAGTTAAACGATCGAATTCTTCTGTTGCTTTAACATCATTTGATTCGATAACATAAAGGAAATAATATCCTTTTGTGTGTTTTTCGATTTCGTATGCTAATTCTCTTTGTCCCATTGCCTTTTCTTCGATGATATTAGCACCGTTTGATGTTAATACATTTTTCATGTTTTCAGCAACTGAACTGATTACCGTTTCTTCTAAGTCTGGTCTTACGATAAACATAACTTCATACTTTTTCATTTTTCTACACCTCCTCATGGTCTTTGGCTATACATCTAGGTACAGCAAGGAGTACTTAAAATACTCGCATTTATTATAACAAAAAAGACAACTCTTGTAAAGAATTATCTTTATTTATTATACATTGAATCTAAAATGACAAATATCTCCATCTTGCATTATATAATCTTTTCCTTCAAGTCTTGCTTTTCCGGCTTCTTTTACCTTTAATTCACTACCTAAACTTATTAGATCTTGATATCCTACTACTTCTGCTCTTATGAAGCCTTTTTCAAAGTCTGTATGGATAATACCGGCACAACTTTTTGCATTCATTCCTTTTTTGAAAGTCCATGCTCTTACTTCTTCTTTTCCTACTGTAAAATAAGTTGCAAGCCCTAATAAATCA
>CAYJBD010000007.1:260-14439 GCA_964368465.1 uncultured Muribaculaceae bacterium | reverse complement strand
ATAATTAACCTATGACAAATAAAGAATTAATATATCACATTTTTGAGTAAACATATGTACATCTGAAAGTATGCATGATATACTTATTATGATATACATAGAGGATAGACAAAATATAAGTTATGAAAGGAAGTTATCATGTTTAACAAAATTATGATTACAGTTATTATTCCAAGAATAGAGAAAGAATATGATATTTATATTCCAAATAATAAAAAAATGGGCACTATAAAAAAACATGTTTTATTAGCTATTTTTGAATTGTCTAACATAAAGCTAGATACTGATATAAAAAACTATAATTTGATTGATAGAGAAACTGGATCAACTTATAAAAATGATGTGTATGTCAAAGATACAGGAATAAAAACGGGTCTAAACTCATTGTAATGTAGTATGAAAGGAGGTGTAGAGATGGATTTAAATATTAATTATGAAGAAACAATCTCAACAGGAAGAGAAATAGGTATAAAAGGTGAGTTATTCAGTGATTTATTAAACAAAATTAAGCAAATTAATTCTGAATTGCAAACTGACTGGCAAGGACAAGATGCTTCTAAATATTCTTCGGCTGTTGCAGAACAGGCAGTGGAAATGGAAAAATTAGTAGAAACTATCAGGGAAATTGGTGTGTTTTTAGAAAAAGTTGGACAAGCGTATAAAAATGTTAGTGAAAATAACGCTAGTGCCATTAATTAAAGGAGATATAAATGGAAAGTTCAAAATTATCGTATATACAAGTGCATACAGCTGCAAAAAATTTAAGTACTTCTGCTACTGACATGGAAGCTATACTAAATGAAGTTAAAGGACTGTTTAATAAAATAGGTGATGAAGGTACTTGGAGTGGAACAGCTGCTGCTCAAACAAAAGAAACGTTTGATCAGTTAAGTTCAAAGTTTTCACGTTTTTCAGAATCTGTTATGGAATGTCATTCACATTTAGTTAATGTAGTAATACCGGGATTCAAAGATGTTGATTCTGCAATAACTGGACAGCATGGACAATATCATACTAAGATGTAAAGATGTTGATTCTACAGTGCTTGGATAATAATAAGAGTTCATAAGAACTCTTTTACAAATAATTAACTCAGTTGTTTATTTGTAAAAGGGGAGGGAATGTTTTTTTTATGAAAATTGATCAAACAAGAGTTTTATCTAAAGCACAACAACTTGAAACATGCTGTGATAATTTATTAGAGCAAATAAGAAAATATCAATATGCCGTGGAACATATAAATGAGATTTGGAGCGGTGATGATGCTTTGAAATTTGTTAATTCTATTGTTGAAAAACATATTCCACAATTAGAAAATTTGCATGGTGTTTTAGTGGAATATGGTGTATATTTAAAGACTGTTCCAGATACTTATATAGAATTAGATAATATATATGCATCTAAGCATATAGAAGTGTAAGGTGAATTATGAAAATATCATATAAAGATGTTGAACAACAATGTAATGAAATCCATGGTGTTGCGACTAATATTAATTCAATATTTGATGAAATTAAAGATATAACTAATACTATTAAAAGTAATGATTTTTGGGGTGTTGAAGCAGCAACAGCGTATGGTGATAAGCTGGGTACTGTTACAAGTGAATTTGATGAAATTTCTAAAGAAATAGATGCTAGTATTTTGTTCATTGCAAGAAGTACAGATGGATATCAAAATATAGATGAAACTATATTAAGAGAAATTTGTTCTAACTTGAATATTACTGATTTAAATTAAAGAGGAGAAGTGGCAGTTATGGCATTTGAAAACGTGAATGTTAGTATGTTGAAAAGTTCAATAATCACTTGTGAAAATGAATTGAATACGACTTTTTTAGAGGGGTTAATTAATAATATTAAAATGAGTGATTGGACAGGTAATTCTAAAAATACTTTAATATCCGCTTTAGATACTTTGAATGATGTTAATATAAAAAAAGTAGTATATGAATTAAATAGTGCTAAAAAAGTTGTTGAATATATTGAAGAATATAAGCAATTACAACAAGATAATAATTATATGAGAAATAAGTATTATAATTTACAAAATAATTTGTATAAACCTGTAACTCCAGCTGAAGGTGACTCGAATGGTAGTGTAGGCGTTGAAATTGATTATGCTGTAGATTCACAAATGAAACAAATCAACAGTAAAACATATCAAAATGAGCAAAGAATGAACGTTTTAGTTAGTTTAGTCGAAAATATATAAAGAGGGTGTTAATTGTGAGAGTATCAATAATTAAATCGAAAAAGATACAAGATATTCTTTTGCCAGAAAAAATCGAGGGTAATTACTGGATAACAGATACTGATGTTAATGGTATTAAGCGTAATTTAATATCTGTTGAGGCAGATAATGATTCTTGGAAATTAACTAGCAATAAAGAGGTTTATTGTGTTGATGGCGATAGAAAAATAGATTCTGTTTATTTGCAAAACAATACTTTTTATCAACTTGAAAATAGTGTTGAAAAATCGAACTTTTTATTATATTGTTCTTCTATATTAACAGAGTATAATTATTATGATATCTCAATGTTTTTACAAGATGGAATTAAAATTGGTAATACAGATGATTGTTTAATATGTGGTGATTTCGCGCGAGATGTTGTTGCTAATATTAATAATAAAAATAGTAGTTTTTATATTGAATGTATAACTCAAAACACTTCTATATATGTTAATAAAGAGCGTGTTCTTCAAAAAAAAGAATTACATATTGGTGATGTTATTTTTATTAATGGTATAAAGATTATACTAATGATTAAGAAAGAGGAACAAAAACAAGTTGTTGTTTATATTGGTATTAATAATATTGATTCTAAACATATTACAGTTAAAATTCCAGAGTATAACTTTGTGGTTAATGATGATGGAGATTATGTAGAAAGTGATGAAGAAATTGAGTTTCCACTTTATGATGAGAAGGAATATTATCATAGGACACCTAGATTTATTTCACGAATCAGACAACTCGAAGTTAGCGTTGATGACCCACCTGTTAAAACTGATGAGCAAGAGACGTCTTTTTTACTTACTGTTGGACCGATGTTAACGATGTCTATGATGTCTTTGATGACTGGGTATACGGCTTTGAATAATCTTATGAATGGTGTTGCAACATTAGAATCTTCTATTCCTTCTTTAGTTATTAGTGGTGCAATGCTAACCAGTGTTGTTTTATGGCCTTTACTGACAAAAAAATATGAAAGAAAAAAAAGAAAACAAAATGAAGAAAAGAGACAAAAAAAGTATAGTGATTATATAGAATCAAAGAAGGTTATAATACGTGAAGCAATAAAAGAACAAACTAAAGTACTTATTGGAAGTTATCCGTCAATTAAAGAAATCAATTCTATAATATTAAATAGACATATTAGTTTGTGGCAAAGAAGAATTAAAGACGAGGACTTTTTAGAAGTTAATTTAGGAGTTGGCTCTTTTCCAATGAAAATTGATATAAAGTATCCAAGTGATCGTTTTTCTATGGTTGAAGATAATTTAAAAGAGATGGTATTAAAATTAGGTGAAGAACCTAAGTTGTTGACTAATGTACCGGTAGTGTTTTCGTTAATTGATAATTATATTGCCGGATTGATAGGTGATGAAGACAATACTGCTGAATATATGAGAAGATTGTTGTTGCAAGTTTTAGCGTTACATAGTTATGATGATTTGAAAATTATTGTTTTAACTGACGAAGAAAATCAATATAAGTGGAGTGTTATTAAAAATTCACCTCATTGTTTTACTGATGGTAAGGAGTTGCGTTTTTTTGCTACTAATAATGATGAGTATAAAGAAATTTGTTATTATTTGGATAAGATTTTTAATGACAGAACTAATAATAATTCATCTAATACAAAAGAAGAATACAATACTGTATATTTAGTAATAACTGACTGTTTTAAGAAAATTAAGGATTTTGATATTATTGAGAATATATTAAATAGTAAAAATAATTATGGTTTTTCATTATTTATAATAGACAATAAGATTATTAATTTACCAGACCAGTGTATTTCATTTATTGATTTAAAACAAAATAAAGGTAGTGTGCATAATAATATTGATTTTAATATTGCTACTGAATTTTCTGTTGATTTAATAAGTGACATCAATTATGAGTTGTGCATAAAAAAATTAGCTAATATTCCTATTGAGTTAAAACGAAGTGATGAAGGGCAACTTCCGAATAAATTAGGATTTTTAGAAATGTATGATGTTGGTAAAATTGAACAACTTAATTCGGGTGTTAGATGGAGTGAAAGTAATCCTATTTTGAATTTAAATGTTCCTGTGGGATTTGGTAAAAATGGGGAAATCATTTCAATTGATTTACATGAAAAATATCATGGTCCACATGGTTTGATTGCAGGTATGACAGGTAGTGGTAAATCCGAGTTTATTATTACATATATATTATCTGCTGCTATTAATTATCATCCTAATGAAGTACAATTTGTATTGATTGATTATAAGGGTGGTGGGCTTGCAGGAGCTTTTGAAAACAATAATATTGGTCTTAAACTTCCTCATTTAGTTGGAACTATAACTAACTTGGATGTGAATGAAATAAAAAGAAGTTTAGCGTCAATTGAATCTGAATTGAAAGTTAGACAAGAATTATTTAACAATGCAAGAAAGATTTCTGGAGATAGCACAATTGATATTTATAAGTATCAGAAGATGTATAGGGAGGGAATTGTAGAAGACCCTGTATCACATTTTTTTATTATAAGTGATGAGTTTGCTGAACTCAAAAACCAGCAACCTGAATTTATGGAACAACTTATTTCTACTGCGCGTATAGGGCGTAGTTTGGGCGTTCATTTGATTTTAGCAACCCAAAAACCAAGTGGTGTAGTTGATCCACAAATATGGAGTAATACGCGGTTCAGAGTTTGTATGAGAGTGCAAGATAAATCTGATTCTAATGAAGTGATTAAGTGTCCTGATGCAGCTTATTTAAAGCAAACTGGTCGTTTTTACTTTCAAGTGGGGTATAATGAGGTCTTCCTATTAGGGCATGCTTCATGGGCAGGTGGTAAGTATTTGCCTGCAGAAAAAGTCAATAAATCTATTGATACATCTATTAATTTTATTAATAATATTGGATATCCAGTTAAAAGTATTGATACAAAAGTACCAAAAATGGTTATACAACAAGCAGATGGAGAAGAATTGCTTAATGTTGTGAAATATCTGCACCAATTAGCGATTGATCATAATATCAAAACTAAACCATTGTGGTTATCTAAAATACCTGCTTATATAAAAATTGAAGACTTAATGGATAAATATAGTTATAGTTCAGAACCTTATATGTTTAATCCTGTTGTAGGTGAATACGATGTTCCAGATAGTCAAGAACAAAAGTTATTTACTTTGAATTTATCTAAGAATGGAAACGCTTGTATTTATGGTGCTAGTGGTAGCGGAAAAGAGAAATTCATTTCTACAACTATTTTTTCTTCGATGATAACTTATAAACCAGAAGAAATTAATTTTTACTTAATTGACTTTGGTTCTGGAACTTTAAAGATGTTTGATGGTTGTCCAATCATAGGAGATATTATTAATCCCGAAGAAGAAGAAAAAATAAACAATTTATTTAAGATGTTAACTTCGACGATTGAGAGTCGAAAAGAGTTGTTTGCAAATTATAATGGTGACTATAGTAATTATTGTAAAAACAGTGGTGAAACTTTGCCCAATGTTGTAGTTATAATTAATAACTATGAATCTTATCAAGAACTATATAATAAATTTGATGATATATTAACAGTATTGACTAGGGATTGTAGCAAGTATGGTATTTTCTTTATTTTAACAATTAATACACCTAATGGTGTTAGATTTAAATTAAAACAGAATTTCTCTTTAATTTATTCATTACAACAAAATCAAGATGAGGATTATACAACTATATTAGGTAATGTTAATAAAAATTATCCTACTAAAATTTTTGGTAGGGGGATTTTAAAAAGAGAAGGTGTTTTTGAATTCCAAACTGCATCAATAATTGAGCAGGATCAAATTAATGAGCATGTTAAAAAGCAAATTGAGATGTTGAATAATGAATATGAAAATAAAGCAAAGAAAATACCTGTTTTACCAAAAAATGTGACTTTTAAAGATATTAGTTCTGAGTTTAATAAAACACAGGAACTTGTTGTTGGAATGGAAAAAGATAGTTTGGAAATACAAAAATTTGATTTTATCAAAAATTATATAAGCATTTTGTCTTCATTAGAACTAGAAGTAATGAATAATTTTGTAAATATGTTGATTACACAAATTATAGCCCTTAGTAAATATAACTTAATTGTTATTAATGCCGATAATAGTGATTATTTTAATGTAGAAGATAAATATATTTCTAAGTATAAATATGTTAATAATCAATTTGATTCTATTATTTCTGATTTAGTTAGTGAGTCTATAGAAATCCAAGAAAAGTTTAAAAGTGCTAATTATGATAAAAGTAATTTTGGAGATAAGAAGAAAACATATTGTATAATTATCGGTTTAGATGCGTTGAAAAACAAACTTAATACTGAAAATAAAATAAAATTTAGTGAAATGTTTACAAATTACAAAGATTTAGAATTAATTAGTTTTGTGATTGTTGATACTATAGATGTTATAAGGAAAATAGAAATAGAGCAATGGTATAAAAATTGCGTTAATAATATGAATGGTTTTTGGTTTGGTAATGGCATTAATGATCAATATAGTATTAAATTAAGTCAAAAAACACCTGAAATGAAATTAGATGTGCCAAAAGAATTTTGTTTTGTAATTAACCGTGGTAAACCTAAATATATTAAATATCTTAATAAAATAGAATTGAAATTTAAAGAGGAGAACTTATAATGGAAAAAAAATATTTGCCTATTGGAACAATAGTTAGACTAAAAGGTGGATCTAAAAGGATTTGTATTAGTGGATTCTGTGCTTTGACGAAAGAACAAGGTAAGAAAGTCTTTGATTATTCAGGTGTGATTTATCCCGAGGGATTTGTAAGAGCTGATAAAACTTTGGTTTTTGATCATATCCAAATTGAAGAAATTTATTACATGGGTTTTATTGATGACGAAGAAAAAGAATTTAAATCAAAATTAGATAAGGCTATGTTTGATTATGAAAGTAAAATGGTTGATAATGATTCTGGTAATGGTAATATTGAAATAATGTAATTTAAATCAAGGAGGTAATTGTATGAGTGATTTATTAAAAGTAGATACTAGTAATTTAAAAAATCATCAAGCTGATTTTTTGGAAAATCAGAATGATTTTTTGAATTTTTCTTATAATACATTTATTTCTGGATATTTTAATTCTTGTAGTGATTATCATTTGACAAATCAAAGAAATCGATTGAAATCTGCTTATGAGAAAACAAAAAAGGGGTATGAAAACATTTCTATATGGTGGGAAAAATATAGTGCTGATGTTATATCTTTAGAAAATGACTTGGTTGTAAAGGTTAGTGATGGTGGTGTTTCTTCTTCAGTAAGTGAACCTGTTGTTAGTAGTATAATTCAAAATTTGCCGGAACTAGGAAGTGTTAAACATTCAGAAATTTCCTATGGAAACATCTCGCTTGTTGATGCTTTAACAATGAATACAGATACTTCTCAAATAGAAGGAGAGTTTATAGCGAGTACTGGTGCTGTCGAGGGGGAGTCAGAGTCTTTTTGGAGTGGTTTTGCATCTGTTTTTGATGGTATTGCTGGCTTCTTTGTTGATGCTTTTAATTTTATCGCAGATGTTTTTGAATCAACTGCAGCAACTTTGTTGACTGTTGTTCAATCTCTTGTAGAAGGTATATTACAATTTGGTGAAGCCTTAATTGATTTAGTTTCATTAGTAAATGCTGGAGTTGGAACTTTGATAACTGCTCCAATTGACTTTTTTGCAGGAACTGATTTAACAAGTACATTGTGGGAAAATACAAAATCATTTGTATCAACACAGCATGTTACTAGCTTTTTTGATACTTATGTTTATGACACTCCTTATGGTGAGTGGTTAAAAGAAAATACTTTTGGTGGTGAATCAGGTTTTAATATAGTTAGGGGTGTAGGTAATGGTGTTGGTTATTTTGCTGGTATAATTGCTCTTACTATTGTTACATTTGGTGCAGGTGGTGCAGCTGTCGGTGCGGGAAGTGCTGCAGCTGGAGCTACTGGACTTGCTGCCGGAACGGGTATTACTGCTACTAATGTCGCAGTTGTTGCTGCTGGTGCAGGTTTTTCAAAAGGAACTGAGCAAGCATGGGTAAATGGAGCTTCTATTACAGAAGGATTAGGTGCAGGTGCAATCAATGCTGCTTGGGAGGGAGTACAAACTCTTGCTGGTATGAAAATTGGTACCGCTGTTTTTTCAGGAGGAGCAGTTGGAAATGCTCTTATTAAAACCGGTGCTGAAACGGTTACTGGTGCTTTGGATGGATTTGTTCAACCTGTGATTCAAACAATTTATAAAGATGGTTATGTAAATGACACTGGGCAGTATGTTCAATATGCTGATACAGATGATTTCCTTATGAGATATGGGGAAAATTTCAATGATAATGGTGGTTTTACATCAGTGCTTACTAGTGCTGCTATTGGTACTGCTTTTGGTGGTCTTGGAGAGGTTTCTGGTTTGTTTAAAAACATTGATGTTAATACTAAGACAGTTAAAGCTTCTGTAATTGAGAATAATTCTGGTTCTGTTACTATTGATGTTGATGTTGCTAGATATTTGCGAGAAATTACAGACGATGCTAATTACCAATCGTTATTTGAGATGAGGGAAGATGAATTAATACAAGTTGCCCAGCATTTAGATGAGACAACTTTAAATTGGATCAGTAGAGTTGATGCTTTGTCTGATACGACTAAAAGAGTATTGATAAATAATGCAAGTCCAGACGTTATTGGATCAATTTATACATCAAAATTTTTCGAATCTGATAGTTTGACAACGTTTCCGACAGCTCTTGAAATACTTAGTGATTCTAATAAAGGTATTGTTCTTAAAGAGTTGGTTGATAATCAAAATATACAATCATATATGATTGAGAATTTCTTTTTTCCACATATGACTGCTTTGTCAACCACTGCAGGAATATTAGATGGTATTGATGTAGTTAAACTGAAAAAAATATTTGAAATGAGTGATCAGACGGAAATTAATAATTTTATAGATAATAATACGTTTTCTGATGATATTTTTACAGATATAGATATTTATAAGTACTATGTTGGGCAGAATGCATTCACGGTTGCTAAATTTATGGATAAAGCTTCTAATCAGTTATCTTCTAAAGACTTTTATGATAAACTAATAGGTAATAAGGATTTTTCAACTTATACAATGTGCTATTTTGCTAATACTACTTCTACTAATTTTGTAAATAAATTTATTGATTCTTTATCATTTGATCAACTAGATTATCTTATAAATGAAATCATAGAAGTTAATTTACATTCAAATTTAGATTATTATAATTACTTATTAAATGATGGTTATAGTTCTAGTTCATTGATGAGAGCTAATGCTAATATTATAAATAGTTTAACAGATAAAAAATTCTATTCTATGCTAAATGCAAATAAAATTCCTTTTTTACCTGGTGATTTTCGAATTAAACTTAGCGATTCAAAAAGCATAAAAAGAGTTACTACTTTTGATATGCTTGCTGCATTGAAAACTTCTAATTTAGATGATAAAATCAGTTATCAAGAACTGCTGGTATATAGTGATATTTTTGATACTATCAGAGCCACTGGTTATGATTTTAGGTTAACGCAAAGTGAGTTAAATACTCTTTCGATGCTTGCTGACAAAGCTAAAACTGCAGAAGTACACCCCGATTTAGCTGGTTTGCAAAATTATGCTGATAATGGAGTGAAGGATGTTATAAATAAGTTTTTTGGTTCTCTTGTAACACCTGCATTTGTAGAGTCTAAGTTTGCTGGATTGACAAATTATTTTATGACTGATTTTAAATTTAAGCAAATTGCTTACCATTCTCCTAGAGCAATGGCCTTTAATAATGGTCATCACAGTGTTATGAATACTATTTATGATCATATTACTATAATTCATTCAATTACGCACGAATCTCTTCATCAACTTAGTTCTTCTACTAAGCGAGATTTAAATGGTAATGTAATAGGTTATGCTTCGGGATTACTTAATAGTGGTGAAGAAGTCGCTCGTGGAATAAATGAGGCTGTAACAGAATATTTTGCTAAGCGTATTTTTGAGAATAATTATCATGATTTATTTGATTTACCTAGTACAGGCTATGATTTAGGAGTTTTACAGTTAAATAGAATGATTAAAGGTGTCAAAGGGTTTGATGAGGTTACTGTAGCTAGAGCGTTTTTGAGTAATGACTTGAGTCCACTTAGAAATTCAGTTGATAATCTTTTGGGGGTACCTAGTTACTTTGACACATATGTTTTGCCAGCATTTTATGAGGCTACCGAAAACAATTCGGATTCTAAGTTGAAAAATATAGTAGATATTTTGTTAGGATTATCAAATACAAATTAAAAATAAGGAGTGTAATATGGAAAATAATGAAATAATTGAACAACTTTATATGGAACTTATCGATGATCTTTTGAGTGATATTGATGTTAAATATCATGAAGAAGTTAGAACTGCATATAAAACAAAGCTAATAGAAAGAGTAAATAATTTTGGCAAAGATACAGGATTAGAAATGATTGTCGCTCAAATGCCTATTGAAAAAAAGATTAGCATAATCAAAAATTCTGAAATGAGTTCGAATTTAGGTCTTAGTCCAAATTTAAAGTTATCTACTATACTGGATGATAATGCATTTTCAAAAATAGTTAATATTGCAAATGTTGGTTTCAAAGCTGCTCAAGAGAGAGCTTTTGGTGAAAAACATATGCTTATCTCTAGCGAATTATCTGACGAAAATATTAATAATATGAATTTGCTACTACCTAATGTGAGGGAGTTTAATAAGGATTTTGCTTCTGAAAAAGTTGGAGAAGGCGAACTTGATTATAGATTTGCGAGCGGACAATCTAATAATACAAGTATGAGATTAGGAAAAGTTGATATAAATTTTAATAATGTGTCTCAAGATAATATTAGTGGTAAAGCAATTTGATTTTGAGGCACATATGAAAAGGTTAGTTATTAGAGAGCAATGACTTGCTTTTTTTTGTGGTTTTGTTAAAATGAAAATGGTTTTCAAATTGGAGGATATATGAATAGTAATTATAATACTAAACAAAAAGAAACTATTAGGCAGTTTTTTATTGATAACCCTAATCACTTGTATGTTGTAAAGGAAATAAATGAGATGTTAGATAATAATAACTTATCTGTTGGTTTGACTACTATATATAGGTTTTTAGATTCTTTTACAGAAACTGGTTTTTTAGCTAAGTTTGTTGATAATAATTGTAAGAGGTATGCTTATTTTCCTAATGATTGTAGTAATCATTATCATGTTTATTGTGATAAGTGCGGGAGTGTTAAGCATGTTGATTGTCATATGTTTGAAGATATTGATAAACATTTAAGTGAAGATCATGGTGTTAGAGTGGATTTCAAAAATAAAATATTATCGGGGAGATGTGAAAAATGTTATTAAAGAAAATAGGATTGTTAGTTATTAGTTTGGTTATGGTTTTTTCAGTTGTTGGATGTGATGTTAAGGAGTCTGTAGGAGATTTAAATATTGTTACAACAGTTTTTCCTGCATATGATTTTACAAGAGCAATTGTTGGGGAAGCTAATGTTGAGATTCTTTTGAGTCCAGGAGCAGATCTTCATTCATTTGAACCCACACCAAAAGACATAGTAGGTATTCAAGAGAGTGATCTATTTATTTATGTTGGTGGTGAGAGTTGGGTTGAAGATGTTTTAGAGGGAATTGATACTTCTAAAACTAAAGTAATAAGACTTATGGACTATGTCGACTTAAAAGAAGAAGAATTAGTAGAAGGAATGGAACATGTTCATGCTGAAGAAGAACATGATGAACATGAACAAGAAGAAGAGCATGATGACCATGATCATGAACACGATCATGTATCATATGATGAGCATATTTGGACTTCACTTAGAAATGCAATTATTTTAGTAGAAGTTATTAGAGATGAGGTTATTCTTTTAGATACTGATAATGCTGATTTGTATACAGAAAAAGCTACTGAATATACTACTCAATTAGATGAATTAGACAAAGAATTTGTTGAGATGATTGATAATTCTTCTAGAAAAGAAATTATAGTAGGGGATAAATTTCCTTTTAGATATTTTGTGGATGATTATGGATTAGGATATTATGCTGCTTTTACTGGTTGTTCAACGGCTTCTGAAGCTAGTGCACAAACGATTGCTTTTTTAATTGATAAAGTAGAAGAAGATAGTATTCCTGTTGTTTTCCATACAGAACTTTCAAGTGAAAAGATTGCTGATACAATAGTTGAAGAAACTGATACTGTTAAACTAGAATTACATTCAGCGCATAACTTAACTTTAAGTGATTTTGAAAGCGGTAAAACGTACATAGACTTTATGAGAGATAACTATGATAATTTAAAGGTGGCGCTTAATTAATGAAATTGATAGAATTAGATAAATTAGCTGTTGGTTATAATGGTAAAAGTATCATTAGTAATATTAGTTTTACTATCAATGGTGGAGATTATATTTATATTATAGGGGATAATGGTGTTGGTAAGAGTACTTTAGTTAAAGGGATGCTTGGTTTACTTAAACCTTTAAAAGGAAAAGTTAATGTAAATAACTTAGATATTACTAAAGATATTGGTTATTTACCTCAGATTAGTACTTCGATGCAAAACTTTCCTGCATCTGTTTATGAAGTTGTTTTATCTGGTACATTAAACTCTCGTGGTATAAAGCCTACTTATTCTAAAGAGAATAAAGAGGAGGTTGTTAAGGTATTAAAAACACTTAAAATTCACAATCTTATCAATAAGAGTTTTAGTGAACTTTCTGGTGGTCAACAAAGAAGAGTTCTACTTGCTAGAGCGATGTGTTCTACTTCTAAAGTTTTAATTATGGATGAGCCTATTACTGGGTTAGACCCAAAAGCATCTAATGATTTTTATGAACTTATAAAAAAACTTAATAAAGATGGTATGACTATTATTATGGTGTCTCATGATATTAAGGCAGCAATTAAATATGGAAGTAAAGTACTACATATAAAAGCTGAAGATTGTTTTTATGGAGATATTGATTCTTATAAGAAAAATATTATGAAAGAATATTTATTGGAGGATGCGAATGATTGATTTTTTCTATGAAATTGGTGATATGTTTTCATACTTCTTTATACAAAGAGCTTTTATTGTAGGAATACTTGTAACTTTATGTTGTGCTTTATTAGGAGTTAGTTTAGTTCTTAAGAGATATTCAATGATAGGTGATGGTCTTTCACATACAGCTTTTGGTGCAGCTTCAATAGCAGCAGCTTTGAATATACTTCCGTTTTTTGAACTTTATTTTCCTATTGATCCTACTGTGTTTACAATTATTTTAGTTGTAATAGTAGCTTTCTTATTACTTAGAATGACTAGTAATAGTAAAATTAATAGTGATTCTGCTATTGCGCTTGTATCGACTACTTTTTTAACAATTGGTATTATTGCGGTGTCAATGACAACTGGTTTAAATACTGATGTTTGTAATACTTTGTTCGGTACAATATTAGCACTTTCTAGTGCAGATTTAGTAGTTAGTATTATTCTTTGTATAATTGTTCTTATCTTATATATATTTTTCTATAACAAGATATTTGCGATTACTTTTGATGAGAATTTTGCTAGAGCTACTGGTATTAAAGTAAATTTATATAATATGTTACTTGCTTTATTAACTGCTATTACAATAGTAATGGGTATGAAGTTAATGGGTACTTTACTTATTTCTAGTTTACTTATACTTCCTGCTTTAACTTCAATGCGCTTATTTAAAACATTTAAGAGTGTTATTATTTGTTCTGTTATTACCTCAACTATTTGTTTTGTAATTGGAATTATAGCTTCTTATATGTTTAATTTGCCTACTGGGGGTACTATTGTATTAACTAACTTGATTGGTTTTGTAATATTTAGTATACTTAGTAAAGTAGGTGAGATGAAAAAATGTTAAAG
>CAYJBD010000007.1:0-250 GCA_964368465.1 uncultured Muribaculaceae bacterium | reverse complement strand
TTGTAGTTCAAGAGCTGAGTATCGGGATGTTGAAATTAATTCTGATTCAGTAATACCGGATTCTGATGTTAAAGTTATAACTGATGATGTATTTGTTGGTTATACTAATGACATGTTTTATAATCCTAAAACTTATAATGGACAAGTTGTTCAATTAGAAGGTTTAATCTATATTGATTATTATTTTCAAGAAGATGGAGAGTTTTTTGTAACTAGAAATACTCCCGGGTGTTGTGGAGATGATGGTTTA
>CAYJBD010000006.1:602-14497 GCA_964368465.1 uncultured Muribaculaceae bacterium | reverse complement strand
TTACCCTTGTCTTTGTTTGTGTTTAGGGTTTTCACAAATTACCATTACACGACCTTTGCGTCTAATAATTTTGCATTTTGCACAAATCTTTTTTACTGATGGTTTTACTTTCATTGTTAATCCCTCCTATTATTTTCGATAGGTAATTCGCCCACGTGTTAAATCATAAGGCGAAAGTTCAATAGTAACTGTATCACCTGGTAGAATGCGTATGTAGTTCATACGGATTTTACCAGAAACGTGAGCTTCAATTTCATGTCCATTTTCTAGTTGAACTTTAAACTTACCGCCTGGTATTATTTCTAATACCTTACCTTCTATTTCGATTGTATCTTCTTTTGCCATCTCTTTTCACTCTCCCGTTAAAATTTGATAGCCCTCTTTTGTCACAGCTATTGTGTGTTCAAAATGAGCTGATGGGTTGCCGTCAAATGTTTCTATTGTCCAGCCATCTTCATTTATACATATTTCAGGACTACCTAAATTAATCATTGGCTCTATTGCTATTACCATTCCTTCTTTAAGTGTTATCCCTGTTCCTTTTTTACCATAATTTGGTACATCAGGATCTTCATGTAATTTCTTTCCGATACCATGTCCTACTAACTCTTTGACTACTCCCAGTTGATATTTGTTAGCGTATTGTTCAATAGCATAACCGATATCACCTATTTTATTTCCAGCTTTAACAGCTTTCAACCCTTCGTACAATGCATTTTCTGTATGCATAAGTAGATACTTCTTGTCATCACTAGCTTTTCCTACTAGGTAACTCCAAGCAGAATCGCCATGATAACCCTTATAACATGCGCCAATATCAATTGATACTAAATCACCTGATTGCAATTTATAATCATTTGGTATTCCATGTACTACTTGATCATTAATTGATGTACAAATAGATGCTGGAAAACCACTATATCCTTTAAAGGATGGAGTACCACCATTTTCAATGATAAAATCATAAGCTAGTTTATCTAACTCTTTGGTAGTAACTCCAACTTTGATAAAGGACTTCAAATATTGGTGTGTTTTGTATACTAAGTTGCCTGCTATTTTCATTATCGCGATTTCTTGATCTGTTTTAATAGTTATCATAAAATCACTCCTTTGCAAGCACATCTTCTATTCTTTTCATTACAACTTCTTTATCACCATTACCATCGATTATTTCTAAGCAGTTATGCTTTTTATAATATTCGATTAGTGGTTTTGTCTTTTCTAAATAAGTCTTGTAACGATACTCAAAAGCTTCGACATTGTCGTCACTTCTTTGTATTAATTTCCCTCTGCACTTATCACAGATTAAATCTTTTTTTGGCATTGAAGCAGGTATATTTAGATTGTAGATTGCTCCACAGTCATTACATACTCTTCTTCCTGTAACTCTTTTTATCAATAAATCTTTTTCAACATTTATTAAAAGGACAGTACCTACATTAAAATCTTTATCTTCTAAAAATTTATCGTAACGAATTGCTTGATCTACTTTACGAGGAAAGCCATCAAGTATATATCCATTCTTACAATCTTCTTCTGATATTCTTTGATCTAATATTTCATATACGATTTCATCTTTAATAAATTCTCCATGAGATAATGTTTCAGCAACATATTCTCCCACTTCGTCTTCTCTTTTGGCAACTTCTCTTAATAGTTGACCAGTAGAGATATGAGGAAGCTTATACTTATCTTTAATTTCTTTAGCATAAGTTCCCTTTCCTGCACTAGGGGGTGCAATTAAAATTATATTCATCATCTTCTAGAGTACCCTTTTTTATAACTTTTTGACATTACACTGCTTTCCATTTGTTTGTATGTTTCTAGTGCAACACCAACTACGATTAATAATCCTGTACCACCAATTGTTACACTGGCTGGCATACTACTAAACATTGTAAAGATAATTGGTAATCCTGCTAATACAACTAAGAATAATGACCCAAATACTGTTAATCTAGTTAATACTTGTTTAACATATTTTTCTGTATCATTACCAGGTCTAATTCCTGGAATATATCCATTGTTATTTTGTAGGTTTTTAGCCAATTGATCTGGCTTCATTTGCACAAACGTATAGAAATATGCAAATAAGAATATAAGTACTATATAGATTGAAAATCCTATAGGTGTTGTTAGTGTTAAATACTGATTTACAAATGCAGCAAATTCACTTTCTTGTCCAACAAAACTTGCAATCATACCAGGAACCGAAACTAAACTTGATGCAAAAATTACTGGTATAACTCCTGCTGAATTAATTTTGATAGGCATGAATGTTTGTTTAGATAGTGAACTAGTTGATTTATTAGCATATTGAATTGGTAATCTTCTTTCTGATTCTTGAACGAAAATTACCCCTACTATAATTGCTAGATAAACGATTACAAATAGGGCAAATCCTAATATTCCTAACACTAGTCCTTGAGTATCACCAAAATCGATTAACGAGTTAAACGCTTCAATGAACATTGTAGGTAGCGTTGTTACGATCCCAGCCATGATAATCATACTAATACCATTACCAATACCTTTTTTCGTAATTTGATCTCCTAACCATAGAACAAAAGCTGTTCCGGCAGTTAGTATCGTTGCAACAAATAAATATTGCATGATTGATCCTTCTGTACCTAATGCGGCAAATGAGAAAGCATAACCTTCTATAAATGCCATACCTATTCCGACATAACGTGTTATTTTATTAAGTTTTTGTCTACCTGCATGTCCTTGTTTAGATAATTCTGATAAATAGGGAATTACATCCATTTGTAACAGCTGCATAATAATTGATGCAGTGATATATGGCATAACCCCTAAAGCAAATATTGAAAAGTTCTTTAAGGCTCCTCCACCCATTACATTGATAAGATCTAAAAATCCTAAATCATCTGTAAGGTTTTCAGTACCTGGAACTCTAATATATGTTCCGATTACAAACAAGGCTAATACACCTAGAGTAAAGTAAAGACGATGTCTTAATTCTTTTTGATTAGGTGTAAAGATTTGCTTTAATGTAGCAAACATCTTAAATCACCTCAGCTTTACTTCCTGACTTGTTAATTATTTCTAATGCACTAGTTGAAAACTTATGTGCTTGGATAGTTAATTTCTTAGTTAAAGTTCCTTTACCTAATACTTTTACACCATCTTTTTGGTTTTTAACTAAACCAACTTCTTTTAATAATGTAGGAGTTACAACTGTTCCATCTTCGAAACGGTTTAAATCTTCTACATTGATTACAGCATACTCAATTTTAAATGGAGCATTGCTGAATCCTCTTTTTGGTAAACGACGGTATAGAGGTAATTGTCCACCTTCAAAGCTGGCTCTTACTCCTCCACCACTACGTGCGTTTTGTCCTTTATAACCACGACCACTTGTTTTTCCTAATCCTGATCCACTACCACGACCTACACGTTTCTTAACGTGTGTAGCTCCAGGATTTTTTTGTAATTCATGTAACTTCATTATCCTAAAATCTCCTCTTTAGTTTTTCCACGAAGAGCTGCTACTTGTTCAATGCTCTTAATATTTGTTAATGCATTAAGTGTTGCAGTCGCCATGTTTAATTTAGTTCTTGAACCAAGTGATTTTGATAAAATGTCGTGTACTCCAGCTAATTCTAATACTGCTCTAACAGCTCCACCAGCAATAATACCAGTTCC
The DNA here is from genome assembly GCA_964368465.1 of uncultured Muribaculaceae bacterium. Classification (GTDB taxonomy): domain Bacteria; phylum Bacillota_I; class Bacilli_A; order RF39; family UBA660; genus CARZYU01. Next base: position 10,831 of record CAYJBD010000006.1, on the reverse strand, counting down.
GGCTGAAGCAGGTCTTAGTACAACTTTAGCTGCTCCTGAAATCCCAAGAATTTCATGAGATATTGTTCTACCTTCAAAAAGTTGTACTTTAACAACATTTTTGTTAGCAGCTTGAATAGCTTTTTTAATTGCATCTGGTACTTCATTAGCTTTACCAATTCCGATACCAACTTGCCCTTTTCTGTCTCCAACTACAACAGTTGCAGAGAAGCGACGTTGACGTCCACCTTTGTTAACTTTAACAACGCTTTTGATTTCAACAACTACTTCTTCCATTGTTTTTTCTTTTGGAGATTGATTTTTATTTTGCATAATACCCTCCTTTAGAATTCTAATCCATTTTCACGTGCAGCTTCAGCTAAAGCTTTAACACGTCCATGATAAAGGTATCCACCTCTATCAAAAACTACCTTTGTAATGTTGGCTTTAGTTGCTAATTTAGCAATTTCTGCTCCAACTTTACTTGCTGCTTCAACATTACTTCCGTTTTCAAGTTTTAAACTTAATGAGGAAGCAGATACAAGAGTAGTAGAAGTTTCATCATCAATAATTTGAGCGTATATACCTGTATTTGATCTATATACATTTAATCTTGGCACTAAACTAGTTCCAGATATTTTTGCTCTAACACGTTCATGACGTATTTTACGTAGAGCATTTTTAGATTCCTTTTTTATCATAATGTTTTTCTCCTTTCCTACTTATTAAGCAGCTTTCTTACCTTCTTTACGTTTGATATATTCGTCTTTATAACGAATTCCTTTTCCTTTATAAGGTTCAGGTAAACGTACTTTTCTAACATTTGCAGCAAATTCTCCTACAACGATTTTATCAATTCCTTTAATAGTAATTTCAGTATTGCTGTCAGCTACTACTTCTATTCCTGCTGGAATTTCTTTTTCTACTGGATGAGAATATCCTGCATTGATTACTAATGTTCTACCTTTAACAGTAAAACGGTAACCAACACCAATTATTTCAAGTCCTTTTTCAAAACCTTGAGTAACACCTTTAATCATATTTGTTACATTAGCATTGATAGTTCCATGCATTTCTCTTGATTTCTTAGCATCATTTGCTCTTGAAACAATAATTACATTTTCCTCTTGCGTTAATGTGATATTTCTATCTGAATGAGTTGTTAGTGTTCCTTTAGGTCCGGTAACTGTAATTGTATTATTTTCAACTGTAACAGTTACACCTTGAGGTACTTCGATTTTTCTATTTCCAATACGACTCATATTGACACCTCCTTATATTATTTTATTACCAAATATAAGCTAAAACTTCTCCACCTACATTTTCTTTTCTTGCTACTTTATCAGTAACGATTCCTTTAGATGTAGATATAATTGCAATTCCTAATCCATTTAACACTTTAGGAATTTCTGTATTTTTAGCATAAACTCTTAATCCTGGTTTTGAAATTCTTTTCAATCCAGTAATTACTCTTTCTTTATTTTGTCCATATTTCAAAGTTAAGATGATGTTCTTTTGAACTCCTTCTTCTTCTACTTTATAGTCTACGATAAATCCTTCATTTTTTAAGATTTTTGCAACTTCTAATTTAACATTTGATGCAGGTACTAAAACTTCTTTATAACGCATTTGATTTGCATTACGAATTCTTGTTAACATATCTGCAATTGTATCAGTTACAACAGCCATAATTAAATCCTCCTTTCCAAATTACCAACTAGATTTTTTAATTCCTGGTATTTGTCCTTTGTAAGCTAATTCACGGAAACAAATACGGCATACACCAAACTTGCTCATAACAGCGTGTGGTCTACCGCAACGTTCGCAACGTGTATATTCACGAACTTTATATTTTTGCTTTCTATTAGCTTTAACGATCATACTTTTTTTTGCCATTTTTTCCTCCAATTACTTTCTAAAAGGAACTCCAAGTAAACTTAATAAATCATAAGCTTCTTCGTTAGTCTTAGCAGTAGTTACGAATACGATATCCATTCCTCTTACCTTAACAACATTATCAAATTCTATTTCTGAGAAGATTAATTGTTCTTTAATTCCTAAAGTATAATTTCCTCTTCCATCAAAAGATTTTGGACTAACTCCACGGAAGTCACGTACTCTTGGTAAACCAATTGCTATTAATTTATCCATAAAGTTATACATGTTTTCTCCACGTAATGTAGCTTTACATCCGATTGCTTGTCCTTCTCTTAATTTGAATCCTGCGATTGATTTTTTAGCTTTTGTTACTACTGGCTTTTGTCCAGTGATAGCTTCTAAATCTGCAACTGCAGCATCTATTAATTTAGAATTTTGAGTAGCATCTCCTACCCCAATATTAATTATGATTTTTTCTAGTTTAGGTACTTCCATAATTGATTTATAATTATGTTTTTCCATTAAACTTGGAACAACTTCTTTTAAGTATCTTTCTTTTAGGCGGTTCATATATTCCCTCCTCCCAATTAATCAATCTTTTCGTTTGATTTTTTTGTAATTCTTATTTTTTTGTTTGTTTTTGTATCGATAGTATGTCCGATTCTAGATCTTTTTTTAGTTTTTGGATCAATAATCATAACATTTGAAGCATGAATTGGAGCTTCCATTTCGATGATTCCTCCAGCTTCTTGTCCGTTACCTTTTTTATGTTTCTTGATGATATTAACACCTTCAACGATAACTTTGTTTTCACTTCTTAAAGTTTTGATGATTTTTCCTTCTTTACCTTTGCTAGAACCAGCGATTACTACGACTTTATCATCTTTTTTAAAGTTCATAATATCCTCCTTATAGCACTTCTTTCGCTAATGATACGATTTTTAGATAACCTGCATCACGAATTTCACGTGCAACCGGTCCAAATACACGAGTTCCAACTGGTGTTTTGTCTTCTTTGATAATTACGCATGCGTTGTCATCAAATTTGATATAACTTCCGTCTTCACGACGAGCTCCAGATTTACTTCTTACGATAACAGCTTTTACAACTTTACCTTTTTTAACAGTTCCATTAGGTGTAGCTTTCTTAACTGTACCAACAACTGTATCACCGATACGACCAGTATCTGAATTTCCCTTTAGTACACGAATTACTAATAATTCTTTTGCACCAGAGTTATCTGCAACTTTTAATCTTGATTCTTGTTGTAGCATAAATTATTTCCTCCTTCACCTAATTATAATATTACTGCTTCTTTAACAATTTCAGCTAAATAGAAACGTTTTGATTTAGAAATAGGTTTTGTTTCAACTATTCTAACTACATCTCCAACTTTTGCTTTATTAGTTTCATCATGAGCAGCATATTTTTTAGAGTATTTTACTCTTTTTCTGTATAGGGGGTGTTCTTTATAAGTTTCTACTTTAACAGTAATTGTCTTATTGTTAGTTGAACTTACTACAGTTCCCACTAATTCTTTTTTCTTAGTATCTTTCATATTCCCCTCCTACTTACCTAATTCGCGTTCTCTTAGAACACCTTTCATTCTTGCAACGGTGTGTCTTAGTTCTCTTAATCTTGAAGGTTTTTCTAAGTTACCTGTAGCTTGTTGAAATCTTAAATTGAATAATTCTTCTTTTGATTCTTTTATCTTAATGATAATTTCTTCATTAGTTAATTCTCTAATTTCTTTAACCTTCATTTGATTCACCACCATTTTCTCTTTTTACAAATCTTGTTTGGATAGGTAGTTTATGAGATGCTAAACGTAATGCTTCACGTGCAACTTCTTCAGTAACTCCAGCTATTTCAAACATGATTTTTTCTTGTTTAACAACTGCAACCCATCCTTCAACGGCACCTTTACCTTTTCCTTGACGAGTTCCAATTGGTTTTTTTGTTAATGGCATATGTGGGAAAATATTGATCCACACTTTACCACCACGTTTCATATATCTTGTCATCGCAATACGCGCTGCTTCGATTTGGTTTGCTGTGATCCAAGCACCTTCTTTAGCTTGTAATCCAAACTCACCATTACTTAGTGTCTTGTTTCCTCTAGATATTCCTTCGTGAGGTAATCTATGAACACGACGATATTTCGTTCTTGATGGTATTAACATAATTAATTACCTCCTTTAGTTTTCTTTGAAGGAAGGATTTCTCCTTTGTAAATCCATACTTTAACACCAATTTTACCAAATGTTGTATCAGCTTCTGCTGTTGCATAGTCTATATCGGCTCTTAATGTGTGTAGTGGAATTGTTCCTTCTGTATATCCTTCACCACGAGCTATATCAGCGCCATTTAAACGACCAGATACTAAAGTTTTGATTCCTTTAGCTCCACCCTTCATAGCGTTTTTGATAGCTCTTTTTTGTGCCATTCTGAATGACGCACGGTTAGTGATTTGCATTGCAATACTGTCTGCAACTAATTGAGCATTAACGTCTACTTTCTTAACATCTACGATTGAGATTTGAACGTCTTCTCCAACTAATTTAGACAACTTATTTTTTAATTTTTCTATTTCTTCTCCACCACGACCAATCATGATTCCTGGTTTAGAAGTATGTACTATAACTTCGCATCTTTTAGTATTTCTTTCAATTTCGATTTTAGCTATACCAGAATCTTTCATATTTTTTTCAAAATATTTACGGATTTTGATATCGCTTGCTAAACTGTTAGAAAAATCCTTGTTATTAGCATACCAAGTAGCTTCCCAAGTTTTATTTATACCAAGTCTTAGTCCATTAGGATTAACTTTTTGTCCCATGTGCTACTCCTCCTTATTTACTAGCCACAACTATTACTATGTGACTCGTTCTTATATCTTTGTGTCCAATGTGACTACGTGAGTCAAACATATGACGTTTCATAACTGCTCCAGCATCTACTCTTGCTTCTTTAACGATTAATGTACTTTGGTCTAATCCATTGTTATTTACCGCATTAGCAATAGCAGAATCTAATACTTTTTTAATAAGTCTTGCTGGTTTATTGTTCATATTATTTAATATGGTTAATGCTTCACTTGCTTTTTTACCACGAACTAAGTCGATTACTAATCTTGCCTTAATTGGTGATACACGAAGTGATTTAGCAATTGCTTTAACTTCCATATAATCCTCCTACTTATTATTATTTTTTCTTGCCATCGCCATGTCCACCAAATTTACGAGTTTGTGCGAATTCTCCAAGCTTATGCCCTACCATATCTTCAGTTACATAAACAGGAATAAATTCTTTACCATTGTGAACCGCAAATGTGTGTCCGATAAAATCAGGATAAATAGTTGAACGGCGTGACCATGTTTTAATTACTTCTTTTTTACCACTTTTATTTAACTCACGAACCTTTTTTAGTAATCTTTCAAATACATAAGGTCCTTTCTTTAAACTTCTTGCCATATTCTAAATCATCCTTTCTACTTACCGTTACGACGACGTACGATAAATTTATCTGTCTTTTTATTATTTCTTGTTTTTAATCCTAGTGCCGGTTTACCCCAAGGAGTAACTGGTCCTTTACGTCCGATTGGAGCGCGACCTTCACCACCACCATGTGGATGGTCATTAGGGTTCATAACTGATCCACGTACAGTAGGTCTAATACCCATGTGACGTTTACGTCCAGCTTTACCTAAATTAACTAGTCCTGAATCTTCATTACCAACTACACCAATAGTTGCATAACAAGTTCCAAGTACTTTTCTTTGTTCTCCTGAAGATAAACGAATCATAACATATTTAACTTCACGACCAAGGATTTGAGCAGATGTTCCAGCAGATCTTGCTAGTGAACCACCCTTACCTGGACGAAGTTCAATGTTGTGAATTGTTTCCCCTACAGGAATCATCATGATTGGTAATGCATTACCAACTTTGATATCAGCTTTTTCACCAGCACTAATTTTATCTCCAACTTTTAATCCTTTAGGTGCTAAGATATATCTCTTTTCACCATCGATATAGTTGATTAATGCGATGTTTGCTGTTCTATTTGGATCGTATTCGATACTTGCAACAGTACCAGGAATATCTCTTTTATTTCTTTTGAAATCGATAAGACGATATTTTCTCTTAGCTCCACCACCGTGATGTCTCACTGTAGTTTTACCTTGATTATTACGACCACCAGTTTTCTTTAAACTAACTACAAGGCTCTTTTCAGGAGTACTCTTAGTAATTTCAGTGTTGATTAGTGTACTCATTCCTCTGCGACCTGGTGTAGTAGGTTTATAATTTCTAATTGCCATCTTTATTTCCTCCTTCTAACCAAGATCGATGTTTTGTCCTTCTTCTAGAATAATCATAGCTTTTTTAGCACGATTAGTTAATCCAGAATAACGACCAACTCTTCTTTTTTTAGGTTTTACGTTTATAGTACGTACTTCTTGAACTTTAACATTGAAAATCTTTTCAACTGCTAATTTAATTTCTGTTTTGTTAGCTGTTGGAGACACTTTAAATGTATATACTCCATTAGCTTCTGCTGCGTTACCTGATTTTTCAGTAATAACTGGCGCTTTAATAATTTCTAAATATCTAGTGTCCATATTATTTTAGCACCTCCTCAATTTTTTCAACTGCTTTTTCAGTAGCTAATACGTAATCGCAATTAACTAAATCTAAAACATTTATTTCATCGTAAGCAATTAATGCGATGTTTCCGATGTTTCTAGACGCTAAGATAGCATTTTCTGTGAAATCATCAACAACGATTAATACTTTTTCATCAACAATCTTTAAAGTAGTTAATAAATTTAACATTTCCTTAGTCTTAGGTGTTGCTAGTGTCAATTCATCAATCATCATGAATCTTCCTTCTGCTACCTTATGTGCTAAAGCTGACTTTAAAGCTAGTCTTCTTTCTTTACGATTTTGTTTTTTACTATAATCTCTTGGTACTGGAGTTCCATAATTTCCTCCACCTCTCCATTGTACTGATCTAATTGATCCTTGGCGAGCTCTACCTGTTCCTTTTTGTCTCCATGGTTTTCTTCCACCACCAGAAACTTCTGCACGTGTTTTAGTACTATGAGTACCTTGTCTTAATCCAGCTCTTGCTACGATAATTGCATCGTATAGAACTTTATCATTTGGTTCAATACCAAATATTTCTTTATTTAATGTAAGATCTTTTACTGTTTCACCTTTAATATTTAAAAGAGTTATCTTTTTCATTTCTTTTCCTCCTTTCATCACATACGTTTAATCAAATTCAATTCTTATTACACTTCTTGTGATGAATCACTTGTTTGTTCAGTTTCAACATTTTCAACAACTTCTTCAGTAGTTTCTACTACTTCTTCAGGAGTTTCTTCTAATGTTTCTTCTTCAACTTCGTAAGAAATTAACTCGATTGGTGTATTGATCTTATCTTGATTTTTAATAGCAGTTTTTACCATAACTAATGCATTTTTAGGTCCAGGAACATTTCCTTTTACTAATAAGCAGTTGTTTTCCATATCTACTGCAATAATTTCTAAATTTTGAACTGTTGTTGCAACATTTCCCATATGTCCTGGTAACTTTTTACCTTTTAATACGTGCATCGGTAATAGTGTACCCATTGATCCAACACCTCTATGGTATTGTGATCCATGTGTCATTGGTCCTCTTGATTGATTGTGGCGTTTAATAACACCTTGGAATCCTTTACCTTTACTGATTCCACTTACGTCAACGATTTCACCAGCTGCGAATAAGTCTGCACTTATTGTTTGACCTAGTTCATATTGACTAACGTCCACTCCTCTAATCTCTCTTAAGAAGCGCTTAGGTGTAGTGTTTGCTTTGTTTGTATGACCAGTTCTTGCTTTGTTACTTAATTTTTCTCTTATTGTATCAAAACCTAATTGAACTGCATCATAACCATCACTTGCAACTGTTTTAACTTGAGTAACAACGTTTGGTTCTACTTCAACTACAGTTACAGGTACAAGTTTTCCGTCTGTTGCGAAAACTTGAGTCATTCCTAGTTTTTTACCTAAGATTCCTTTCATGTTTGTTTCCTCCTAATTAATTATAATTTAATTTGAATATCAACACCGCTTGGTAAATCAAGATGTGTTAATGCATCAATAGTTTCCTTACTTGGATTTTTGATGTCTATTAATCTTTTATGTGTACGCATTTCAAATTGCTCACGAGAGTCTTTGTATTTATGTACAGCTCTTAAAATTGTAAACTTCTCAATTTCAGTTGGTAACGGTACTGGACCTGATATTACTCCTCCTGAACGTTTGATTGTTTCAACAATCTTTGTAGCGGCATTATCTAGAACTCTATGATCATATGCTTTTAATTTGATACGAACTTTCTTTTCATTTGACATTTTGTATCCTCCCTTCGCCTATATCTAGTATAGACTTGCTCCGTGCGAATAACTTGATAACCATATTACAACTCTTCCTGGTGTATCAACAACCTCTCACATCTAAGCAGCCACACATGTCTAATTTTAACACAGGTATTAGTATTTTGGCAACACTTTTTTGCACTTTTCCCTTATAAAATATAAAAAAGATTAACTTATTAATCTTTCTTGTCTAAATATTGCTTCATATTTGCAGTTATCAAACTCATTGTTCCGTACTTATTTTGTATGTCGTCTACTAACTGCTGTACTTTATCTGAATTGTCATCTTTTTCTTCATCAAACAAACTTATTTGTTTCTCTTTTGTTTTTACTAGATCTGCTACTCTAACACCTATGTTTCTTATTTCTTCTTCTTGAAATGAAACTTTTAACAATTCCAATACTGCTTTATATAAATCATCAAATAAATTAGTTTGATTAAACAACTTCGTTTGATGTGAATAACTTTGGAACAAACTGTTCTTATATGTTATTGCTACTGTCTTAGCATATAGCTTCTGTTTACGAAGGCTCCTTGAAATATCTTGCACTTGTAAATATAATATCTTTTTTAATTTTTCAATATCATCACTGTCTTTGATTAATGTTTGTGAGACACTAATACACTTATTTTTACTTTTGGTTGCTATAACTTCACTATAATCAATTCCGTTAGAAGCATTTACGAGATATGTAACTTGATTTTTAAAATATCTTTGCAAGAGATTATAATCTGCTGTTGCTAAATCTTTTATGGTCCTAATATTTAGTTTTATTAAAGTCGTTGCCGTAGCTTTACCTACCATATACAAATCCCCTATTGGTAGTGGCCATAATTTGCTTTGTACTTCTTCTTTGTATAAAGTATGGACTTTATCTGGTTTCTCAAAGTCTGATGCCATTTTGGCACATAATTTATTTTCACCTATACCTACATTAACCGTAAAACCATACATTTTTTTTATATCATCTTTCATCTTGTGAGCTAGTTCAATATAATCATTATATAAAAAATTAGTTCCTGTTAGATCTAAATAGCATTCATCTACTGATACTTGTTCTATATTAGGAGTATATTGTTTTAAATAATTATAGAACTTCTTTGAACACTCTTTATATAATTCCATATTAGGGGGATATACTTTTAATGATGGACATTTTTTTCTAGCTGAATAAAGTGTTTCTGCTGTTGATATTTTAAACTTCTTTGCTATTGGTGATTTAGCTAAGACAATTCCATGTCTTTTACTCTCATCTCCTCCAATAACTGATGCGATCGTTCTAATATCTAATTTTTCTCCTTTATTTAAAAGATCTACTGCTGTCCAAGATAAATAAGCATTATTAACATCTATATGAAATATTATTCTCTGTTTATCCATCTTATCACCTCTTTATAATCTTATCGAACTTTTGTTTTTATTTCAAGAAAAAAACTACTAAAATAGTAGTTAAATGTCTTTTAAACAGAAAAGTGCATATATAGGTATATGTTTTACACCTCTTTTAACTGTAAAGTTATCTTCTGTAATTCTAATTGCTTCTTTTACCGTGTATTTCTTTATAAACATAGCTAGTGATTTAGCTTTTGTTGAAGACGATGTTATTATTTCTAGCGGAATAATTTGTCCCATTCTATTTTGAAGTACAAAGCTCACTTCTGCTTTACCTTCTGATTGATAATAGTATAGTGACTGAGTATTTTCTACTAATGTCTTTGCTACATAGTTTTCATATAGTGTAAATTTAAACTTTTCATCGTTGTGGAGAATTTTCTTGTTTCCATGCAGCATTGTATACAAAACACCTACATCATTAGCATATAACTTAAAACTATCTTTTTCTCTACAACTTGATAGTGGATTTTTAATAGATGTCACTTTGTAACTACGATAAACTAATTGAAGATCTACTAGTTTTTCAATAGCCGTTTCAAATTCTTTA
>CAYJBD010000006.1:0-592 GCA_964368465.1 uncultured Muribaculaceae bacterium | reverse complement strand
TCGTCTTCCAAATCCTATTAATCCATATTGTAACTTTTTGTTTTCTTTTTTTAATTGATACGGAAGAATATCTAATACTTCAATCGCTCTTGTTATATCTATTAGAGTATCATTAAGTGCTAATTCTTTTTTGTAAGTATCAAGGATTTTTATCTTTATTGCTTCTAGATTATAGCAATTTACTTCTTTAGCGCTTGCTTCTATTACTTCTGGTAGTGACCCTGTTTCTAAATAGTTATAAAAATAGTCCATAGCTAGTGTGTGAAAAGGCATTGCTTTATTTGTTGTATATGACTCTTTAATAAAGTCAGCAAGTTGTCTTTTATCAACAGCCCAAAGATATTCTTCAAAGTCCATACCATACATAGCTTTGTATTGTAGCTCTTCTCCTTTAAACTGTTGAAGATTTTCTCTTCTTGAAGTAATCATCATAATATGATACTCGCTTCTTTCAATAGAAAACAACTTAATAGTTTTAACTAATTCTTTGTCATTAACATTATCTAAGATAATTAGAGTTTCATTTTTCAAAATTGTTTCTTGTGAGATGTTTGATAGTTTCATAACAATTTTTTCAATATTCTTTTCTTTA
>CAYJBD010000005.1:13851-14584 GCA_964368465.1 uncultured Muribaculaceae bacterium | reverse complement strand
GATAATGTTACTATTATAGGTAAGGCTATTGGTTTGTATAGAAAACTATAAAAAAAAAGAGATGTTACTCTCTTTTTTTATGGGTTAAATGTTACTGGTGTGTTTTCGTTGTTCCATTCTTCGTCTATACTAGTAAATTCTGTAATGTTAGATTTTCCTTGAATTATTATTTCAGTAAGTGTAGTTGTATCATGAAATAGCCTGCTGCCTAATGTTGTTACAGTCGAAGGTATTGTTATTGTGTTTAGTAATGTGGAACGAAATGCATATTCTTCAATACTAATTAAATTATTAGGTAATGTGACAGTATCTACTTTTGTCTCTTGAAAAGCTGATTTTCCTATTGTGGTAATATTAGTTGGTAAAATTATAGATGTTTCAGATCCACCATAACTTATCAAAACACTATTATCAATTGATCCATCACTATTTCTTTTATAAAAATACGCATCTTCTCCTAATAAGTGATTGTCGTTAAACGCTCCTTCTCCAACACTTGTTACAGTTGGTGGTATATAAACAAATGATATAGCATTTCCGTAAAAGGCGTGACTGTTTATAGTTGTAACTGTGTTCGGAATAACAACTTTTTGTTCATATCCACCATAAGATAAGATAGTAGAATTGTCAATTGTTCCATCAGCATTTCTTGCATAAATAGTTGCTGTGTCATGAGGTAAGTAATTTGTCACAAATGCTTTTTCCAAGCCAAAACATGTGGCTTGCATGGTTA
>CAYJBD010000005.1:0-13841 GCA_964368465.1 uncultured Muribaculaceae bacterium | reverse complement strand
TTCCATGAATGTCCATTTGCACATCGGGCAGTATTAGTTCATTTATTTGATTTAACCTAAAAGCAGAGTCCCCAATTGTTTTTACTGTCTCAGGAATTTCTATGCTTCTAATTTTATTATTGAAGAAAGCATACTGTTCAATAGTAACTAGAGTTGTCGATATTGTCACTTCTGTTAATTGGTTTTTGGAAAAAGCATTAGATTCAATTTTTGTTACTGTATTTGGTAAATGAACCCCAGTTAATCCTTTATTTGAAAAAGCATTATCTGCTATAGTCGTCACAGTAACATTATCTATTTTTGCTGGTATTATGACATTTTTAGGACAATAATTACTATAATCGTATATAACCCCTGAAATCGCTTCAAAACAATCTTCATCTGCTGTTTCGGGTTTAAGTTTTTGAACGGCATTGATGTTAATTGATGCTTTGAATATTGAATTGGGTTCAATTGATGTTACGTTGTAATCAACCCAATTTCTAAGTTCAAAGTTAACTGTTTCGTTTGGGCCAATTGATGCAGTATATATTATATCTTTAATTGAGGAATAATTTTTAATAATATACTCTACCCCATCTACTACTAATTGATATCTGATGGTAGAAAAATCAGGTGTTACGTAAGGATCAAATACTCTTTCTCCGTCTAATATAATTTCATAATTCACTTCATATGAACCAGTGTTTTCTACACTGAAAGTAAAAGGAGTTGTAGTTTTTCCTTCTTCATCACTTACTGGGATAGCATTTGCTATACTTAAAGACTGTGATTCGTTTAGTTTTAAAGATAGATTACCTGCTGTAAGAGTTGTGATTGAATTTCCAAATAAAACTACTTCCAATAAGGCATAGGAAATTCCACTACCTATCATAATAATTGCTATTATAACCAAAATTGAAAATGTTTTTTTGATTTTATTCTTTTGTTCCTTCATTTCTTTCTCCTTTAGTTGATTGTAATATTATGAGTAGTTAAATTCCCTGAGTGAATATATTGTCGCCTTGTGTATTCACCGAGAGTATTAGATGTAAATGTTATATTTTGTGCTGTTGAATCTTTTAGCAACAAGTATAATAATCTTGATGAATATATATTAAGATTTGGCGCTGTAATTGTATTGCCAGTAAAATTAATTGTGTAATTGTTTAAAGTTGCATTGCTAAGCGCTAGAAAGGTTGACATTTCACCTGATGTTCTGTTTTCTGTATATGTATAGTTGATATTATTGCGGTTTACATTTATGTTTGATGTTAGTGTTGTTGCCCATCTGAACATACTATTAACATGGTTATTGATTGTTATTATATTGTCTTCAACTGTATTTACAGCATTTATTAATGTACTGACTTTTCCGTTTGTAGTTACTGTATTACCACTAAATGTTTCAGATTGATTAGTTAAATAATCAATGTTTCCGTTTGTGATAATTGTGTTATTTGTAATTGTGTCTGGTCCTCTATAAAAAAGATATGTTGTTGCCGGTCCATCATCAATGATGTTATAAGTAATTTCGTTACCGTCGAAAACATCAATTGTTCCTCTAAACGCTGTTATAGTTATTTCTTCTGCTGATGGGGATTTTGTATAATTTATAACATTATCAATGACTCTTATGTTTTCACCTTTTTCACTCCAAATTACTCCTCCAAGACTTGATGTTGTTAAATCATTCCCTTGAAAAAGAATATTTTTTGCCGTAACAGACCCTTCTGAACCTAAAGTGATATTCATTATACTAGGTTTCGCATCTTTTTCTTTAGCAATTATTGTATTATTTAGTATTTGAACATCAGAAATGTTTCCATAGAAAACACCTAAGTTTTCATCGTGACTAATCTTTTCAAGATAGTTACTAGAAAAAATTAAATTTGAAGATCCTTCAGAGTGCATGTCTCTGATCCATACATTCCCACCTGAAGTTGCATCATTTAATAATATTAAACTATTGTTATCAACTAGAACATTACTCCAATTACCATATAAATCTAAATTTTGATAACCTTTTGTAGATGGTACTGTAGCTGGAACTAATAAGTTGTTGTTAGTTATAGTTATGTCTTCTGATCTTAGAATGAATAACTGTGCAATGTATCCTACATCTATAGTGTGCCTTGCTTCAATGTTGATGTTATCAATTACTATATCGTTACAATATTGGAAACGTAACAAAGCTTGATCATCTGACGAATAGTCATTTGTGACATAAAGTGTAGCATCGTTCCCAATGATATTTAAGTTTTGTACTTCTTCTATTAATACAATAGTTGATAATTTATATTCAGTTCTTTCGAAGGAAACATTTTTATTTCCTGATGTAAATGCTGCCTTTATGGCAATGGAGTCGTCATTTATTCCATCGCCTTTAGCACCAAATTGGTCTACTGTTACTAAGTCATTAGCTGGTATTAATACAGCGTATAAACCATTATCTAAAGTGATGTTTGCTCCGTTATCTATATCAGTTGGCTCTACATCAGTTACTTCGTAATAAGCTCCACCTACTTTTTCTTCTTCGTAATATCCTTCTGTTTGGACAATTGTTCCTTTTGTCAAACTGGTATCGGTTTTCATTGCGCTTACTGATTTAATTGTCATATCTGACGACTTACAAGTATTATCTATTAAAACACCGTCATTACATTTGACTTCTTGCGAACCATTTATTCTCAGTTTACTTTTGAATGTGTCAGTTGCATCGATTGTTGTTAAATTTATATCTAGCCATGTTCGAAGTTCGAACTCTACTACTTCTCCTGCATTAATTATTCCACTATATAAAAGAGTTTCATTAGTCTTGTAGCTATCTGTCTTATGTTCAATTCCATCTACTATTAATTGATATCTTACAGAAGTATTATCAATTCTAGTGCTTGGTAGTTCAATGTCAACATCTTCCATATAAACTTCATACCAGGCATTAATATTACCTGTGTTTTCTACTCTAAAATTAAGTGGGGTACTGCTTTTTTTGCCTTCTGTATCACTAGTTGGCATAGCATTGTTTAGTGTAACTATATTATCTTCTTCTAATGTAAGAGTTAATGATCCAGTTCTTAAAACGTTTTCTTGATTTCCAGTTATCGTTAAGGATAGAATCGCAAAAGACGTACCTGTTATAATTAAAATACCGCTTAGTATAATAAGTGAAAAATATATTTTTTTTGTTTTATTTTGCATGAGTATTACTCCTATTCTTATTTAGTTTATCATATTTCTGACCAAAAAAAAAGAACTTTAATGCTCTTTTTGATTTACAAAATAAGTGAAAATGTGACTTGCTATTAGTAATCCTGCACTAGCAGGAACAAAGATAGCAGATCCTGGAGTTCTGTTGTTTGTTTTTATTGGTAGTTCAGTAGATGATAGAACTTTTATTTTTCCTTTTATTCTTTCTTCTTTAGCCCACTTTCTCATTACTTTAGCAAGTGGATCGTTATTTGTTTTATCTAGTGTTGTAATTTCTAATTTACTTGGATCGAATTTATTACCTGTTCCCATACAAGATATTATTGGAACATTTCTATTTTTAGCTTCTTTTATTAGTAACTGTTTGCTAGTCACTGTATCACAGGCATCTACAATGTAGTCTATCTCATCAGAAAAAACAGTAGTGTTTGTATCTTGATTATAAAATAGACTGTGAGTAATTACTTTGCAATTAGGATTTATATCGTAGATTCTTTCTTTTAATACTTCAGTTTTTAGTTTGCTTTGAGTGGAGTTAAGAGCAATTATTTGACGGTTTATATTACTTTTTGATATTGTATCGTGATCAACAAGAATGATGCTATTTAAACCGCTTCTTACTAAGGCTTCAACAACATATCCCCCTACTCCGCCAATACCAACTACTAAAACTGTTTTATTTTGGAAGTTCAAAAGATTTTCTTCTTTTACAATCATTTTTATTCTTTCTAACATTTTTATTTATTATCTCCTAAAGTTGTGTTTTGTTCAATCGATTTAATTATTTTATTGCTATTATTTTCGATAGTAAGGTTTTTTGCTAGTTTTGTCCAACTTCTCGTTATATTAGCATTTTCTGTTGCAGATTTTACTTGTTTTTCTAAAAGTTTAGTTATTTTTTTATTAGGAATTGTTTGATAAAATGCTAGTGTGTCAGTTAAATAAGCTTTTGAAAATACTGGTCCTTCTATAAATTGAAACTGTTTTAAGAAACTAGGATATCTTAAAAGATATTCTTGGTTAGTTTCTATCATTTTATTTTTATATTCTAACTTTTCCATTATATTAAGCATAGGTATAGAAATTGTATATTGATTATCAATATCATCTTTAAAACCTAACTCTTCTAAATCAATATCTCTTGTTTCTGGTCTTGAGTTATTTTGCATTCTTAAGTCAGTTACTAGCATACTATATAATTTATCTAATGCATCACTCACTTTTTCTTCTGGGAATGGAACTAAATATGTGTCATAATTACCATTATCATCCACAGCAGTAGAAATATAATAATAGTCATTTTTAGTTTGAATATTTCTAATAAAGTTAACTACATCTTTAGTATTATAACTGGAACTGCTTTTTGATAAAAGATTCCCGTTAACACTTATTTCACTAGGTGGTATTATATTACCTTCTCTTAAATTGATTTTTTCAATGCCGCTTAATTTAATATAGTTTGCTTTGATTTGATTATGTCTATAATTAGTAATTATTGTTAGCATATATCCCTCCGGACTTATATTATATATCTTGTTAATGTTTTTTTCAAGAAAAAAGAGTAGATTTTCTACTCTTATTAAACATTTTAAACATTCAAATATTTTTTTACTACAATTATAATCCTATTTACTTCCTCAATCAGCTCTTTAAAATTAGTTTCAATATATTCTTGGTTATTTTCTTTTCCTTTTAATTCATGATTGTAAGCAAGTTCTGCTAGTTTTATGAACCCTAGGTATTTAGAATCACTTTTTAAAGAGTGAACTAGTACTGAATACTCAGGTAAATTAGTTGTTTTATATGCTGTTAGGTTTGTAGTTGTCGTTTCTATATTCTTAACAAACTCTTTTAACATTTCGTTATAAGTTTCCTTATCTCCTAGTAATTCAATAGCTTGCTTTGAATTTATTCCGTGTTCGTCTAAATTAACGGTTACTGTTTTGTTACTATTAGTAGGACAAGATTCTAATTCTAAATAAGTACATAATATTTCATGAAGTAGTTTCTTATCAAGTGGTTTAGTTATATAGTCATTAAAACCTTCTTGTAAATAACTTTCTCTTGCTCCTTTAACAGCGTCAGCAGTTAGAACTACGACAGGTGTTTTAAAGTTAGGAACAGTTTTCAGTTGTTTAAATGTTTCTACTCCTGACATACTAGGCATCATAATATCCATAAAAATCAAATCGAAAGCATTGTTTTGTCTTACTGTATCAATACACTCTTGTCCTGATAGGACTGATGTAATATCAAAGTTATAAACTGATAATAATTTACTTGCTATTTTAATATTTAGACTATTATCATCTACAATTAATACTTTGTATTGTGGTTTGAATGTTGTTACTATTTCTTTTTTTTGTAAGAATCTACTTAAAACAGCTTCAATCATTGGTAATTCAATTGGCTTTGATAAATAGTCATCAAATCCTGATTGTAAGTATTGATCTCTCATACCACTTATAGCGTTGGCAGTTAATGCTACTGTTGGTATACCAAAGTTTGGTATTTGTTTTAGTTTCTTAAGAACTTCACCACCACGCATATTAGGCATCATATCATCAAGTAGAATTAAATCATATTTCTCACCATTAGTAATGTTATCTATACACGATTGTCCATTGTCGATAGAAACAGCATTAATTTCATATTTAGACAATAATTTCTCTCCTACTTTTAAGTTAAGTGGGTTATCATCTACTACTAAGACTTTACTACCTGGGAATTTATATTCTTTAATCTCTGTATTTTGTTTTTTAACACCATTAGTAAGCGATACAATTCTTTGGTTTAGGTAAACTATAAAAGTTGATCCCTTACCATATTCACTTTGAACTACTACTTTACCCCCTAACATTTCGACAAATTTCTTAGTGATGGCAAGACCAAGACCTGTTCCTTCTAGTGTTGAGTTTTTATCTTCGTCTAGACGATTAAACTTAGTAAATAATTTATTGATTTGTTCTTGTTTTATACCACGTCCTGTGTCTTTTACTATAACTACTAGTGTTGAATATGTTTGATGGTTAATGCAGTTTACTGTTAGCCCTATTTCACCACTTTCAGTATACTTAGCAGCATTAGTCATTAAGTTAGTTATTGCTTGTTTTACTTTTGTAACGTCTCCGTACATAGTAGCTGGTAAATCTTTAGCAAAACTATATTTCAAGTTGATTGGTTTATCTTTAATACGAGGTTTAACCATTTTAATAATGTTTTCTAAATGTGGTAGTAATTCATACTCTTGATTTACTATTTCCATTTTATCTGCTTCTATTTTAGATATATCTAGTATCCCATTAACTATTTCTAATAAGTTTTGACTAGCCATTAGAATATCATCTGCATCTGCTTTTGCTTTATCTAGGTTATCTTCTGTTTTGATGAACTCACTAAAACCAACAATTGCATTCAGTGGTGTTCTTACTTCATGAGACATACTAGATAAGAAGTCGGTTTTAGCTTGGTTAGCACGTTCTGCTTCTTTCTTAGCTTTATCTAATTGTTCAATCATTTTAACGTCAGGGTTTTCGATTGTAAAATACATTATAGCAGTTACGAATACTGATGCCGCTGTGACAATTAAGACCTCTGGGTTAGTATTTTGTAATATTGTAGAAAAAATCATTAATATTATGAAAGATAATACTGGAATGAATTTTTTTATGCTAATTGTTTTTAAGTTTATAACAATAGATATTAAGTAAAAAATGATATTAGTAGCTGCCATTGCATAAACTATTTCAGTACTAGGCCCGTAAGTGAATATTTCGTGGTTTTCAACATGATTATATATAGGTAGTAATAATGATGCTACTGCTACCAAAACATTAGCGGTTGTGTATATTATTAATTGCACTTTCGTAGTTGGTGTTTTTTTTGTTATCTCAAATATATATCTTCCTAATAAATACATATAAAGTAGTAAAAACAGCAAGTATGTCTTACATAGTGGTTTAACTATTGTTAATTCTACATTTACATATGCAATATATGTACTTGCAATATCGAGAATAACTCCTATAAACGTTGTTATAATTATAACTTGAAATATTTTTGTTTCGACATTTTTAATACGACTTTTGGAAAAATATATTATTATTAAAAGAATTATTAAAAAAAGACTCATCCACTGGAAATATAAATTACTTATTAACATTTCTATTTCCTCCTATTCTTATCAATTATAACAAAAAAAAAGATAAAAATTAAGTGTTTTTTTAACTTTATCTTTTTTTGTTTATTTTTTGTCTCTGTATTTCTAGTTTTTTTTGTTTTTCTTGGTGCTTTTGTATTAATTCTTGTCGAACTTTAGTTGACGTTTCTCGTGCATTTTGTTCCATGTTGTCATAAATCAAATCACGTACGATTGTCTCATAGATTTCTGTTTCTTCTTTACTGTTTTTTTCTGGACCGCTACTTATCGGCTTACCGAAGCGAATGCTTAAAGTATTTTTAAACAATCTATAGTCATCGTTAATCGCAGTTGGTATTACCTTACATCCACTCTCTTGAGCTAATCTCGCTGCCCCTGAAGTGAATTTTAACATATACTTTCCGGTTTTATTTCTTGTCCCTTCTGGAAATAATAAGACATCCATGCCATTAACCAGTAGTTTTGTACATTCCTCTAGCCCCTCTATAGAACTCTTAGCACTTTCTAAATTGACAAAAACACATCCGATTTTCTTATATAATTTTCCTCTAAATAAATTTAAAAGTGTCGTTGAAGCCATCGGATGGATAGGATTTTTCTTTCCTATTGCTGATATTATGCTAAAGTGGTCTAATGAATCAAGATGATTCGATATAAATAATCTACCAGGCTCCCCTATTTTGGCCTTAGGTGGTATTAGGTCTTTGTTATACACTTTCGGGCGATACAAAAAATTGAATATAGGCATGATTATTTTCTCGAAAATCAAATAATTTTTTTCATCTTTTAAATGCTTTTGTTTGTCAAATGGCTCGTTTAAATAATATTCTTTTAAGTTTTCTTTATATTTTTGTAGTTCGTTATCATTTAATTTTTTTATTTTAGTTGCTGATAAACGTTTGAATTCATTTTTCTCTTCCATTTTTATCTTCCTTTTTTATATAAACTTTTATGTAACACAGTTGGATCGAAGTTTTTAATTAAATCTCCGCCTTCTATCATTTCAATAGCTTGATTGACATCGTAATAGTCGTTTACTTTAATTACATTTGGATAATTCAAATTTAAATTCCATGGATTATCGATATTAAATGCTATTCTTCCACTTTTAGATACCGCAATACAATTATTAACTTTGTCATCAATAAGTGCACTTGCTCCAATTTTTTTCATAACATTTACTTTATCTTGCGCACTATTTTCTTCTCCACATAAATGAATTTCATCATGCGGAACTCTATTAACTATGTTTAAATTGAATTTTAACATTCCTCTGAACACAGCACCTTTAATAGTGTTTTCAGTAACATAGACTCTGCTTGTTATGATCGGTATTTTTCTACCTTCTGACTTCCATTTTGTTTGATTTTCTATCACACCGGGATTAGCTTCTTCAAATAGTGAATATTCCCAAATGTTTTTAGCCCAAAATTCAGTTCTTTCTTTATATGAACAATTAAACATGTCTTCAATGTTATATGCATACCCATCGTGTAATTCAACGCCTCTTTTTTTAAAGTATGGTATTCCTTTTTTATACTGATAATTTGCTAAATTAAAGATTACTCCATCTGCATCAGATGCAATGCTTGTTATTTTAATTTCCATTTTAAAAACCCCTTTTGTTTTTATGACGCATATTATAACATATTTTCTTATAAATGTCAATATTGACCATGTATAGACGTATAATGTCCTTCATATCACAATTATTACATATATATATTAATTTGTCATTATATAATACTATATATTTACTTATAATTCACTTTATATCACAAAAAAACGTCCAAAAGGACGTTCCGTCGTGACGATAAAACCTGCTTTAAACAGGTGGGTGTCCCAAGGTTAGCATTAGGATCCTTATTTAAAATAAGTATTCAACACCGCTCACCAATATCCGGACTCCCGTATCGATATAACTTAGTCGGTTTTATAAACGACGGTCGCGTATCTTTCAGACATCTTAAGTATAGCACTACTCTATTGATATTTCAAGTAGTTATGTCTAGTTTACATATTAATATTCATTTAATATCTCTTTCATATTTTGATTGTATATCTCTTTAAATTTGCCGTCAGTTAACAGTTTATCATTAATTATCGCACCATACATATCTTCTGAGTTTTGATTTATTTTACAGATTCTTTTAAACTCGTCTATTTGTTCTTTTGCATTAGAACAATCTTGATATTCAATTTCCATATGAGTACCTATTACATCGAATTCATCAATAAATATATCTAAATCTTTGTATTTTCGTACTTCTCTACATCTTTTTAAATAAATAAACGGTTCTAACCCCATTAGTTTCAAGAAGTTTGTCGCATCTTTTACAGAGTTAATTTCTATGCTTCCTTCAATACATTCATCTTCATTATCATATTTTTTTATTTCTAATGTTGATTTGTTATTTTTTGTTCTTATTCTGATTATATATTTATATAAATCATATAAATTTTGCCCATTTTTATAAAAGCTTACATCTAACATATCTGTCTTTTTAATATAATCTTTTGTATTTTCTATGACGTCCTTTAATTGTTCTTCAGTAATTTTATATCGCTCTTCTTTTTCTATCATAATTATTTTTCCCTCTTACTTATATTTATTTTAGTTCATTAAAATATATCATATCATTTAAAGGTATAAACTGTCCAGTTTCCATCAGTTGCAATATTTCTTCTTTTGTTGCCCATTTAGCATCACAAGTTTCTTCTTCTTGAAAAATTGTTTTTGTTAAATCAACTTCTTCGTTAAAGATCCATACATCAATAAATTCACCACAATCTTTATCAGTTGTGACATAGTTTATGTACTCTTTAAATAGTATAGCATTTTTTTCATCAAGATCTAATCCTAATTCTTCTTTAGTCTCTTTTAGCGCTGTTTTAGGCTATTATCTCCTGTTACTGCACTGCCTATGGTACATCCCCATAAATTTGGCCACCTTTTATTTCCCGTTCTCTTTGAAATAAGGTATTCATTTTTTGAATTCTTAATCCAAACATTTACTATTAAGTGAAATTGTCCTGGTTTTAACCAACCTCTATCCATTATTTTACCAGTTAATTCTCTTGTTTTTGTTAATACATCCCATTTTTCTTGCATAGATATACTCCTTTGATATAAAAATTTACAAAAAAATTATTACACATTATTTTTTCTTTCTAGTTCTATATATACTTTATCAACTTTTTCTTTTTCCCCTTCTGTTGCTACTACATATGTGATTTCAGGTTTAGTATAACTATCTATTTCAAATTTTACATTGTTTTATCTTTTTCTATCAATTCAATAATTTCTTCTAACATAAAAGTTGTGTGAAATAATCCTTTTTGATTTAATTCTTTAACTTCGTCGATACTTGCCCATTTATAATCGTTTACTTCTTCTTCTTGAATTAATACTTTTGGAGTGTTATTTAATTTAAATAACCATGTTTCTAAAATATCGTTGCAGTTTGGAAAATATCGTAAAGTTTTCCCAATGAATATTCCTTCTTCTTTTTTTAACTCTACGCCAAGTTCTTCTTGAGCTTCTCTTACTGCTCCTAGTAATGACCCTTCCCCAGCAGTTACTGATCCTCCTGTTGTTTCCCACATCAATCCGTGAGGTTTAGTGGCGATTCTTTGCGATATTAAGAGCTCTTTCTTATCATTAACTATCCAAACATTTACTACTAAGTGAAACTCATTTTCTTCTAACTGTTCTCCTCTTTTTTTAGTAATATTCAACTTTTCTCCTAATTCATTGTATAAATCCCAAATTTCCATCATTTCTCCTTTTGATTTATTCTAACATAAATTTATTTAATAACCAATATTTATATTAGTCATACATTACTATAGGTGATTAATATATGTATTATACTTATAAGAATACCCATCTTTATTATGAGAAAATTGGTAATGGTAAAAAAGAAATGATTATTTTGCCTGGATGGGGTCATAATAGAAAGACTTTTGATAATATCATTGACTACTTTGGTGATAAATATTCTATTTATGTTATAGATTATCCTGGTTTTGGCAATAGTCCTTTTCCTAATAAAGACTTAACTATTTATGATTATGCTGATATGATTATTAGTTTTATTAAATATTTGAGTTTAGTTGATCCTGTTATTATTGCTCATTCTTTTGGTGGTAGGATTGCGATTGTGTTGAATGGGTGCTATAAGTTTCCTATTAGTAAGATGATTTTAATTGGGAGTGCTGGTGTTAAACCGAAGAAGACGATATGTAGCTTATTTCGTAAATATAAGTATAAATTACTAAAGAAGTTGGCTGTTTTTCTTTCTTTTAAAAAAAGAGAAGATTATTTAAATAATTTATTAAATAAATATGCATCAAGTGATTATTTAAATCTTAATGATAGACAACGGAAAACTTTTATTAATATAGTTAATCAGGATTTAACTTATTGTTTGCCCAAGATAAAAGCTTCTACTTTATTAATTTGGGGTGAAAATGATTTGTCTACTCCTTTAGAAGATGGGATTAAGATGAATAAATTGATTAAGGATTCTGGATTAGTTAGTATTAGTAATGCAAGTCATTTTTGTTATTTAGAACATCCTAAATATATTAATTTAATTATTAAAGAATTTATAAAAAATAAAACCAAGAACTATTAATTCTTGGTTATTTTCATCATTACTTCTTCAATTGTAATAACGGAACTTGTTTCTTTTTGTCTTGTTTTATATTCGTATAGACCTTCATCAATGTTTCTTCCAATTACAACACGATGTGGTATTCCTAGTAAATCACTGTCTTTAAACTTAACTCCTGCTCTTTCATCACGGTCATCAAGTAAAACATCAATATTTAAAGCATTAAGTTTATTATATAATTCTTCCGCTGCATCTACTTGTGTTTGGTTCTTGGTATCAACGATGATTATACTAACGTTAAATGGTGCGATTGCTTCGTTGAAGATCATCCCATGGTTATCATTATTTTGTTCTAGATAAGCTGCTAGTATTCTACCGATACCTATTCCATAACAACCCATTTGTACATATTGAGGTTTATTAAACTCATCTTGATAAGTTAAATTTAAACTTTTAGAATACTTATCTCCTAATTTAAATATATTACCTATTTCAATACCTTTTTTAAATGCTAGTGTTTCACCACATATTGGACATTTATCAGTTTGTTCTACTTCTCTTAAATCAAAGTATTCGGCATTAAAGTCCGTTGTATTTGTATTAATATAGTGATAATCTTCTTCGTTAGCTCCACTTACGAAGTTAGTCATGTTGGCTACTTCTAAGTCTGCATAGATTGGAATATTTAACTTTATTGGTCCTGCAAATCCTTTAGTAGTTACACTGTTTACTTCTTCATCAGTTGCTAGTAATAGTTCTTCTTCTAGACAAGATAAATACTTAGCTATTTTTAGAGTATTTACTTCTTTATCTCCTCTTAATAAAATAGCAATTAGTTCTTCTTTTACTTTATAAATAAGACACTTTAATGTTTTTTCTTTAGGTAAATCTAAGAAAGATGAAACTTCATCAATTGTCTTAGCATTTGGTGTGCTTACTTTTTCAAGGATAAGTGGTTCTTCGTTTGTTTTATCTTCTACTTTGTAAGTTGCTATTTCTTTATTAGCTGAATAGTTACATTTAGTGCATACTACTAGTTGATCTTCACCAATATCAGTTATTGCTTGAAACTCTTCTGATAATAGACCACCCATTGCACCGGTATCAGCTTTTACTACAGTATAGTCAATACCTACTCTTTTGAAGATGTTGTGATATGCAGTATCCATTTTGCAATATGATTCATCTAGGCCTTCTAGATCTTTGTCAAAGCTATATGCATCTTTCATTGTAAATTCTTTTACCCTGATAAGTCCAAATCTACTTCTTGCTTCATCACGGTATTTAGTACCTATTTGATAGATATTAAATGGTAATGTTTTATAAGATGTGATTTGCATTTTAGCTGCTTCTACAAACAACTCTTCATGAGTTGGTCCTAGAGAGAAACTTCTATTGTTTCGGTCAGTCAAAGTAAACATACTATTACCAAATATATTTCTTCTACCACTATCGATATATACTTCTTCTGGGATTAGACATGGCATTAATAATTCTAACGCTCCTTGTTTGTTCATTTCTTCTCTTACGATATCTTGTATCTTTTTAATTACTCTAAGTCCAAGAGGCATATACATGTATATACCAGCTGAACTTTTTTTTATCATACCAGAACGTACTAATAGATTACTACTAGTACAGTCTTCTTCTTTACTATCTTCTCTTAATGTATAAAAATAGTTGTTTTTTAATTTCATATTTCCTCCTTATGGATTTAATCTAGTAGGTCCACGGAATAAGAACATTGATTCTTTTAATGATGGTAATCCAAGTAATAGCATTGTTAATCGGTCTACTCCTATACCAAACCCTCCATGAGGTGGACATCCGTATTTAAAGAATTCTAAATAGAACTCTACATCTTTATCTAATCC
>CAYJBD010000004.1:10894-16379 GCA_964368465.1 uncultured Muribaculaceae bacterium | reverse complement strand
TGGTGTAAGATGTGTCCATAACTGTTCTTTTTGTCCAAATACAGTACCTATTTCGTATGCTAGTTTTTTTCTTTGTTTTTGTGGGTCAATATCTAGTACTTGTATACTACCATTATCAGGATATAATATTCCTGTTAGCATTTTAATCGTAGTACTCTTACCTGCACCATTTGGTCCGATAAAGGCTATTATTTCACCTTTTTCTACTTCAAAGTTTATACTTTTTACTGCTTTTATTATTTTGTGTTTTGGTTTTATTATTGATTTTAAACTTCCTTTTAAACCTTTTTCTTTGACTTTGACTTTAAAGTTTTTTGATAATTTTTCAACTTTTATTATTGCCATATAAATCACTCTCCTTTATTATTTTTGCATAAAATAATAAAAACGTAAACCTCCTTTCATTTGGATTTACGTCTTTAAAAGTACAAAAAAAGCACGCAAATCACTTGTAGTGACTCCGTACTTGTTGTTACGTGTAGGTTGATCCCGAGATAGCTAACTGATGTATATATCTCCTCACTTGTTGTAAAGTTTACTATATTTTTTATTATTTGTCAACTTTTGTTTATTTTGGAAAGAAAAAGGAAGTTAGAATAACTCTAAAAAACTTCCTACTACTTCGATATTATAAGTCTTGATAACTTGTTTTCCTGTCCAATCTGTAACTGTAAATGTAACTGTGTATATTCCTACTGTATTAGCATCGAATCCACCGTTATTAATTACTACAGCATTTGATAAATCATGTGTACTGAAAAATTCATTATCAATGTAATCACCAGCAATAGCGTTTAAACTACCTGATGTTCCTTTTATAATTTTGATTCCATCATATAATGGAAGAATACCTAATCTTGGTATCATATACATATCACATGCTTCGTTATTTAAAACTCCACATATAAACTCTTGATGTTTATAATCATTCGTTAGTGTGTGTTCTATAGTAGTTGATCTACCATATTCATCTGTTGCAGTTACTTTTATAATGTAAGTACCTACTTTACTTCCATCTAGTGTTTCTACTGTTGTAAATTCACCATATGGTTTAGCATACATTATTTCAACATTGTATGTATAAGTTCCATCTGATTCTACTCTTGATATAATATTATCTTTTGATAAGTTAGCAAAATCATATTGATAAAATGCTGTTGCATATGCTTTATCAAAGTTGATTACTGGTGCTGTTGTATCTAACATAAATGTATATGTTGTTTGGTTTCCTGCATAGTCAGTTACAATAATTATATTTTCACCATTAACTGCGTACTTTTTATTAGCATTAAATCTAATTGTTACTCTTTCTTTATCTGCATGTTTATTATATTCTTTTCCATTAATATTAACACTCTTGATTAATTCATCTTCTAATAATAATTTTACATCCATGAAGTTATTATCTGTTTTATCTGGATCATTGAATGTTTTCTTAACACTGATTACTGGCGCATTACTATCAATTGTAAATTTAGCTGTTGCTTCATTTCCTGCTAGGTCTCTAGCTAGAACTTCTACAACACCATCATTATTAACAGTATATGTTAATGTGTTATTATTTTTTGATAAATCTCTAACAATTCCATTTTTTTCTAAATGAGCTAGACCTACTTTGTCATGTACAGTAAATTCTACTGAACTGTTAAAATATAATCCATCAATACTGCTATTATCAGTTTTGTTGTAAATTGTTGGTGCTTCAAAATCTAATGTAAAGTTATAATCAATACATTCATTAGCTTGATTACAAATTGTTAATACATTTTCTTCTAAAATGTTAGCTGTATTTTTATCAATTACTATTTCTTGTGTTGTTGCATTAATTTGATCATAAATTGTAGTTTTATTTAATGAAATAGTTGTTAATCCTTCTAAATCATTAGCTGTTAATACTAACTTACTAAAAATGTTTTCTTCGATTGTTCCAACTGTACTTTCTTCGTTATGAACGATAGATGGTTTAGCTGGTTTATCATCTTCGTTATTGTCGTCATCATTATCATTATTGTCGTCATCATTATCATTATTGTCGTTATTATTATTGTTGTTATTATTATTGTTATTTTGAAAAAGATTTTCTTCTTCTTCTTCGTTTTCACCCAATGTTGTTTCAGGATCTTCATCTAAATCTGTTTGCCCTGTATTTGATCCTTCTTGGTTATTGTCGTTTGTATTATCACCATTATTACCTGGCGCTAATGTTGGTTCGTTTCCTCCTGGATTCGCAAATGTAAATATAAACATACTCATAAATATAAACAATGCAATCGCTACTATTTTTCTTTTACTCATACTCTTTCCCCTTCTTTAAATACACAGTGATTATACCATAAAAGTGGCATTTTGTCAATTTCAACAAAAAAACAATATAAAAATTGTTTTTCTCTAATTGATTTTAGTTGGTTCTTTAGAGAGATCTATTTTATTACCTTCCTCTATTTTTTTGTTTCAACACTAGTTCCACCATCTGTATCAATTTCTACTGTAAACGTTTTATTACTTAGAAACATGAAGTATACAACTAATAAAATTGCTAGTACTAGTGCTCTACTTCCTACACCAATTATTAATTTTTTGTGTTTCATAAGTTCTCTTTTCTAATTACATTATACTCTTTTAACAGAAAAATAAAAAAGTTGTCTAATGTTTAAACAACTCTTCTGTTAAATATTTTGGTTCGCATGTTAATTTTATTCTTAAACTTTTTAATACCGATAAATCTCCATTACTTAATATGTATGTACAATGAGCTTCTGCTCCTTCTAATTCTTTTAATTTATCAAGAGCTTTTTGACTTGTTGGATTAGTCACTGAGGAAACAGCTAATGCTATTAATACTTCTTGTGACTGTAGGTTATAAAGATTATTACTAATTGTTTCTAATTTGTTTTTGATAATGGGCTCAATTACTAATGGAGATAATAAGTCTATATCATCTGGTATTTTAGATAATATCTTTATAGCATTTAGAATAGCTGCTGCTGGTGCACTTAGTAATTTAGATTGCTTGCCAGTTATTATATCACCATTTGGCAACTTTAGAGACATTACAGGCACATCTTCTTTTACTGATTTATCGATAGCTACTTTTACTGTTTTTAAGTAGTTTTCATCTATTTCTAATTCATTCATCAACATTTTAATTCTTCTAGAAACAGAGTTATCTTTTTGCCCTACTTTTTCTTCACTTACAGTTTGATAATATCTTCTTACTATTTCTTTTTTACATTCTTCTTTAATAACTTCTTCGTCACTGATTGATAAACCTACCATATTTACACCCATATCAGTTGGTGAATGATAAATATCTTCGCCGTTTATTTTACGAAGTATATTTTTTAAAATAGGAAACGTTTCAATATCTCTATTATAGTTTACTGCAGATTCATTATACTTTTCTAAATGAAATGAGTCGATCATATTTACATCTTTAAGATCTGCTGTTGCTGCTTCATAAGCAATGTTTAGAGGGTGTTTAAGAGGTAAATTCCATACAGGGAAAGTTTCAAACTTAGCATATCCTGCTTTGATATTATTTTGGTGCTCATGATATAACTGTGATAGACAAGTTGCTAGTTTTCCCGATCCTGGTCCTGGTGCTGTCACTACGACTAATGGTTTAGTTGTCTTGATGAACTCATTTTTTCCATATCCTTCTTCACTTACAATTACATCTATATCTGTTGGATAACCTTTTGTATAAGTGTGAAAATATGTCTTAATATCATGGCTTTCCAATCTTTCTTTAAATTTGATAGCTTTTTCTTCTCCTTCAAATAAAGTTATAACAACACTATTAATAGCTATTTTCATATCTTTAAAACGATCAATAAGTCTTAGTACTTCACTGTCATAAGTAATTCCATATTCTGCTCTTACTTTATTCTTTTCAATATCTTTAGCACTTATACAAAAAATTATTTCTAAGTCTTTCTTAAACTCTTGAAACACTTTTAATTTTGAGTCTATTTTAAAACCTGGTAAGCATCTAGCAGCATGATAATCATCAAATAGTTTACCACCACACTCTAAATATAATTTATCGAACTTTTTAATTCTTTCTTTTATGGACTTTGTCTGTATTTCTATATACTTTTTATTATCAAAACCTACTTTCATTTTTCTACTCCTATCATATTAAGTTTATCATTATAAGAAATAAAAAAAAAGAGTTTTTACACTCTTTTACTTCTTATCAAATTCATCATAGATATCACCAACTATTTCTTCTAATATATCTTCTATAGTTATCATACCAATGTGATTACCTTCTTTATCTACAATGATCCCTATTTTGCACTTATTTCTTTTTAATTTATTAAACGCTTCGAAAATCAGTTTATTATTAGGGATTAAAACTGGTTTTTTCATAATTGATTGAATAGTTATATCTTTATCGATATTTCTTAAAATGTCTTTATCATATAGGATACCTGTTATTAGATTTGTATCTTTGTTATATACTGGTATTTTACTATGACTTAAATTTTTATTTTGAAATACTTTTATCACTTTATTAAAATCTGTTGTTTCTTCTATTGAGAGTATATCTTCTCTTTTTGTCATTATTTTAGATATTTCGATATCGTTAAATGTTAGAATGTTATGAATGTATTTCTGTTCATATTTTTGCAGTGTTCCCACTTCATGGCATTCATCGATTAACATTTTGACTTCTTCTTCAGTCGCTAATTCTTGTTCATGTTCGTTAATACCAAATAATTTTGATATTATATTTGTTAGTTTCGTTAGTATCCAAACAAAAGGCGCGAATAATATTGATATAATTTTTAATATATTAACTGTAGCAAAAGCAACTTGTTCTGAATGTTTCATTGCTATTCTTTTTGGTACTAGTTCTCCAAATACTAGCATTAGTCCAGATAATAAAACAGTTGTTGTAATTACTGATATCGCATTCCAAGTGTTTTCAGTAATAAAGGGCATCGCATTATATAAAATCGGTGACAGTTCGTCAGCAAAAGTTGTTGCTGCAAAAGCACTAGATAAAAAACCAGCAAATGTTATTCCAATTTGAATAGTTGCTAAGAATTTACTTGGAGACTTTAACATTTTATTTATTTGTACAGCTCTTTTATTACCAGAACTAGCCTCTTTTTTTATTTTTAAATCATTTAATGAAATAAAAGACATTTCTATTGCTGCAAATGTAGCATTACAAATGATAAGTATTATTAGTACTAATATTTCTATAATCATTTTATCCTCCATGTTAATTATATTATATCATATTTTGCCAATAAAAAATTGAAATACATTTATTTCAATTTATTTAATCATTATTTTATCTGTTTTCGTATTATCTTTTTTTCCTTGTAGGTCAATTGATATAACAGAGATAGCCATTGATTCCTTTTGATTTTCTGTTAGTTTGCTTAACCCTTTATTGTTAATCCAGTTTAATGACTCTCTTTTGATGTTTGTAAAGTGTTCATTATTAGCTTTTTCGTCACTATTTCTT
>CAYJBD010000004.1:0-10794 GCA_964368465.1 uncultured Muribaculaceae bacterium | reverse complement strand
CTCTCTTTTGATGTTTGTAAAGTGTTCATTATTAGCTTTTTCGTCACTATTTCTTGAGTTGCTATAAATATGTATCCCATACTCATTAAAATTGTACTGTTCTAAATCGAAACCATGTTTATCAGCTAAGTTTTTAAATAAGTGTTTAGATACCACCATATTTGCTCTAGTGGTAATTATAGTAGATAAAAATTCATCTCTTACTTTTGAGTATTCTTTACCTTCTGTTTTTTTATAAAATCTTTTATCTTTAATACTTATTTCAGTTTCTGTTAGAATGTTGGCGCGTTGTTTGATAAATTTGGAAATAGCTAATACTTCTTCTCTTTTATAGTTCAACAGTAAATTAATTGCTTGTTTAACAACTATTTCTTTTTTTAGTCTTACTATCCCTAACTCATCTAATTCTTCACCTTTCCACGTCAAAGTACTCTTTTTATTTTCTTCAACTAATTGGAAAAAGTTTTCAGCATCTGATTGGTATTCATTTGATTTTTTCAATATTTTACCTGCTAATATTGCTGAAATTGCTATATTTTTACCTAATTTAGTACCTAATTCTTTTTCGTTTACACATATAATATAGTCATCTGATGCTTCTTCATCAAATGTATTTATATAATTATTCAATAATTTTATTTGCTCCATTATAATCCCTCTTTTTTTGGTTTTTATATTTTACCATATATAACTAGAAAAAACAACGGTTTTACTTTTCACCACAAAAAAAACTACATATGTAGTTTTATATTAGTCATTGTCGTCATCATCATCATCATCGTCATCGTCGTCATCGTCGTCATCGTCGTCATCGTCGTCATCATCATCGTCATCATCATCGTCGTCATCGTCATCATCTAATTCATTTTCTTCTTTTTGCTCAGTATTTATTTTTATTATTTCTCCAGTTGTGGCATTGATATCGTATTCATACTCTGTTAATCCGTTTTTAAATTCTACTTCGTAAACCATGATTTTATCCTCTAAATCAAATTCAATATCTAAATCATGATAACTAGTTATATTAGCATGCTTAAGGGCAATATCTAAAACCATTTCTTCAGTTAAATAGTTAGTTGTTGATGCTGTTCCTTCTTTAGATATATTTTCTACATTATTCTTAGGGGAGTTTGCAAGTAGACTTAAATCATTCGTAGTTAGATTTACTAACATATCAAAAGTATAGGTTTGATTACTAGCAATTATTTTATTTATTAGTTCTGCTTTACCTACTGAGATGTTGTATTCTTTTGCTAATGCTTCTAAATTTTTTGGATCATTTACTACTTGTGTTATTATTGATGGCTCAATATTATTATTCATCATTTCTGTTTGTACAGTATTATTAACTTGTTGTAATGCTGTTTCTGCATCCTTTCCGTTAGCAGTTACTAATACTGAATTTTTATCTGTTGTTATATAGTTATCTCTTACTAATTCACTTATTACTTCTTTAGTCGCTGTTTCTAAAGTATCACCATTAACATTTACATCCTTTATAATTTCATTACCATCACTGTTAATTGCATTTATTTCTTGAACGTTTCCACCAGCATCTAATCCTAATTCAACAGATGGATTTACATCTATTGTAATTGTAGTTACAACTTTATTTGTATTCATCATTGTCAACACTAAAATTAAACCAGCTACTGCGATAGTAGGACCTGCTAGTATAGCAATTAAGTTTACTTTTCTTTTTTCCTTTTTGTTTTCCATTCTTAAAATTACTCCTTCATTATTGTCTAATTTCTTTTGAATGGCACTGAAGTCACTTTTAATTAATTGATCAGTTAAGTTATTAAGATCTTTTTTAATTTTTCTATCTTTCATTTTATACACCATCCTTATAAATTGAACGAATTTTTTTCATCGCTCTATGATATTTAGAGAGTACTGTTGATAATTTCAAATCTAGTAGATTAGCTATTTCTCTAAACTTATAATTATCTATGGAATTTAATATAAATATTTGTCTTTCTTCATCTTCTAATGATTCTATAATTGTTTTTAGTAATAACTTATTATAACTTTCATTGTTACTTGATCCAATTGACTCTTCTATTTCTTTTAAATCAACTGATTGTTTTTTCTTATTACTTTTCAATTTATTCAAACACAAATTTTTAGCAATGGTTAAGATCCATGACATTGGTTTATTCCTAGGATTATAGTTTTTTGCATACTTATTAATATTTATATAAGTATCTTGCATGACATCTTCTGCATCAGATGAGTTCTTCAAAATAGAAAGAGCAAATCGATAAACATAAGTTCTAGTATCGTTATAAAGCATTTCTAATGCTTTTGTATCTTGATTAGCTATCTTTTGAAGATAGTTATCTAATATTTTATTATCTATATTATTTTCCATTTTTTCTCCTCTCACTTATACAACTATTCAAAGTATAATTTTATTGCATTAATTTTACTTGTTTTTATTTATTGCCTTATCAGGACAATTTAAATAATAATCTCCACATTCACCACATCCGTTTTTGTCATTTACTTTTTTCATTAAATCACTTAAATATTCTTCTTTTTCTAATTCTACTTTAGCAGTTGGTCTTTCATCTTTTATATTTTCTTCATAATAGAATTTGGCTATTTCATCATTATAATTTTTTTCTATAAAGTTTTCTTGATTGCCTCTTTTTCTTAGCCTTTCTTTCATATGGCTATTATCCTTTAGGCTCATATACACTAGACAGTAAGGCTCTTTTATTTCATTAATATAATCTACTAAATCATAACTAGGTGCTAGTAATAAGATTTTATCTTCTTTTAAATATTTATTTATTATTTTTTTAGCATAGTCAATATAATCATTATTTATAATCTTTCTTTCCTGTTTCCCTTTATTATTTTCATGTTCTTCTATTGAAAAATTTTCATTTCTTCCATATTTATAGTTTGATCTTAGCCTATCGATATCGATATACTTATCACTTTTTTGTGCCATATATGTTTTACCTATTCCTGGTGTACAAACATATATTTTTGTCTTTTTTAATTTTCTAATATCAGTGCTTATTTTCATACATACTCCTTGTTTTTAGTATAGCATAGAAAAAAGAGTTACTTGAACTCTTTTTCTGCTTCAGTTATTATTTGTTTTATAAAAGCACTTTTTCCGTTTATATAACTAGTTCTGTCAGTTGGAAACTTGACAGCTAAGTCTTCTTTTATTGTTTGATATTCTTTCATTTTATCAGGATACTTTCTTAAATAATCTCTGAAAATAATAGTTTCTTTGTACCTTTGACCCTTTATTTCCATTATGTGAATGAAATGGGTTCTATTATCTTCTGGTCCTTTTCTTAGAAGTATTTCATCTTCTTGTGAGTCTTCTTTTACTGAATATTCTTCTTTGTCTTTTACTAACTCTTGATAATGCTTATAATTTCTTAAGTTATTTACACCTATTGCAATATCAATTATAGGTTTTGCTGATAATCCTTCTATTGAAGTTGAACCAACGTGCTCAATTGTTACTGCTTCTTCTTTGAAGATGTTTTTTAATTGCTTTTCTTCTTTTTGATATTCTTCTTTCCAACTATTAGTATAGTTTTCTACTTTTACTATACCTTTTTTTAATCCTATCATAATTCCTCCTTTGATAGTAAATATCATTGTAGTATAGCATAAATTTTTCCTTTCCAATAGAAAAAGTGTCGTTATTGACACTTTTATAGTATGTTTTTGATAATTACAGTTTTTGTTCTACTCATTTCTTTTAAAGTAGACATTACACCTTCGTTACCTATTCCAGAATGTTTCCATCCACCAAATGGCATCTCAAACGATCTAAAGAATGATGCTCCATTTATGATGACACCTCCACACTCTAATTCATTTGCTACTTTCATACATGTTTTCATATCTTGCGAAATAATGTTTCCACATAGTCCGTATGAAGATGCATTAGCAATTTCTATTGCTTCTTCGATTGTTTCATATTCAATAATAGATACTACTGGACCAAATATTTCTAAGTCTTTTGCTACTGGCATATCTTTGGTTACGTTATCAATAATAGTTGGCTCATAGAAGGCTTTACTTCTTCTTCCGCCATGAACTATTCTTGCACCTAAGGCAACTTGATCATTAACTTGTTTTTCAATGTTGATAGCAGCGTTTTCATTGATTAAGCAACCTAGTTCAGTATTAATGTCAATTGGATTACCTATTTTTATTTGACTTACTCTTTCTGTTAATTTTCTTGTAAACTCTTCTTTTACATCTTTGTGGATTAAAAATCTTTTACTAGCACAACATACTTGTCCTGTATTATAAAATCTTCCCCAAATTGTCTCATTAACAGCTAGGTCTATGTCTCCATCTTTATATAGGATGAAAGCATCATTTCCACCTAGTTCTAACATGACATGTGTTAAATTTTCACTACATGTCTTCATTGTTTCTATACCTGCAAAGGTTGATCCAGTTAAACTTACTAAATCTACTCCTTTGTTTTTAGCTAATGATTGAGCTGCTAGAGCGCCAGTTCCGTTTATAACGTTAATAGCTCCATAGTCAACTCCTGATTCTAATAATAGCTCAGCATATTTATTAAGTGTCAATGGATTATGAGATGATGGTTTTAAAATCACAGCATTTCCCATAACTAATGCACTTGGTACTTTTTGTGTGAATAAATCACTTGGAAAGTTAAACGGTATGATGGCCACTACTACTCCATGCGGACATTGAGTAGTATATTGA
Source organism: uncultured Muribaculaceae bacterium (assembly GCA_964368465.1). Lineage (GTDB taxonomy): Bacteria > Bacillota_I > Bacilli_A > RF39 > UBA660 > CARZYU01. The sequence goes on along the minus strand of CAYJBD010000004.1, from coordinate 6,069 downwards.
ATTGTTTTTTCTTGTCCTTTTTCTTGGCCTGACGGTATTAGGTTTCCGTATTCATGTTTAGCTTTCTCTATAAAGGCTCTTAGTCCTATGTTCACGTTCGCAATTTCCCCTATTGCTTCTTTTAATGGTTTTCCAGTTTCTAAACATAATAATTTAGCTAATTCTTCACTGTTTTGTAATACTAAATCATTAAATTTATATAAGATATCGGCTCTTTCATGTAGTGGTCTTTTACTCCATAACTTGAATCCTTCTTTAGCTGCTTCTACTGCTTTATCACAGTCTGCTTCTGTACTTTCTGGTACAGTGTCGATTAGTTCTTCTGTTGCTGGGTTAAATACATTTATTACATTATTATCACTTGCATCTAACCAATCTTTACCTATTAGATTTTTGGCCATATTATTCACCAAAGCCTGTGTAAGATAATGATAATCCACCTACTGTATTAGAACTGTGTTCATTACTTCCATATTCTCCAAATGTAAAGGCCATTAAGAATTCTTTATCACCTGTTGCTTTTTTCACTTCAGGATAAATTTTATCTTCTATCTTAGCTAGAGATAAACCTAATCTTCTTCCACCACAGTGAATTAAGAAATAACTTGCAGCTTCATTGTTCATCATTTCATTTAATTTATCAACAGTTTTTTCATTAGCATCTAATATTCCTTCTGGTGTATTAGTAAGTAAAATAACTGCTGTATTAGTAGCAAGATCTGCTCCTATGTTCATTGAATAATCTTCATTAGCAAACATTGGATGTCTTACTGCTGTAATATTTCCGATTGGATCTTTTACTCCTAATGGTTGGCAAATTGTTTCTACTAAAATACCACCTGCTTTTAGACTATCTAGTGATTTACCTGTCCATTCTGCATACTTTTTAACTGCTGGTTCGTGATCTATTTCTACTAATGTTCTCTTTCCTTCTACTTTAGTAATAATACCTGCTTTATCAGTTTCTTGATAAGCTCCAGCATAAATATTTTTCATTTTTGTATCTGTATAGAAAACAGCTATGGCACATCCATTTGTAAATACTTTATCATTACAAATAACACTCCATTTACCTTCCACTGTATTATCAGCTGCACTTCCACCAAAAACTGGTATATCTCCAAGAATATCTTGAACACCTTTTAGGTATTCTTCTTCTTCTCCTGGATTTGCACTCATAAAGAAGTAGTCTGGTTCTTTATCTTTTCCTTTTACGGTTTCCATTACTTCTTTTGCTATTTTTTGACCTGTTTCTCTTGGTGATTCATTTGTTTTTTCAGAACCTTTTACTACTACTTCAGCATCTCCACCAAAACTCATCATCCCAGAATATCCTGTCTCGCTATTTAAATATCCATCGTGTGTACATATTGCAGCACTCGATGTGCAACCTAAGAATGGCGTGTTGGGAGCTATACTTTGAATCCCTTTTACTAATTCTGATTGATCGTATACTACTGATGTGAATAGTATTCCTGCTTTCATATCTTTCAAGTTTGCTTTAGAAGCTGTTTCTACTCCTGATTGATAAGCATCACTATTCTGACTATATCCTACTTTTGTTTTCATTCTTACTCCTTAATATGCATTTTGATATAACTCTTTAATGATCTCTACTGTTACTTCTTTTGGGTTTCCACCAGTGCAAGGATCGTTAAAGGCATCATTGCTTAATTGTTCTAGATCTTCTAGTTTCATACCTATTTCTTTTAGGGTTTGTGGTATTTCCAATTTCTTTGACAATTCAATAATTGAATCAACTACTACATCTACGATTTTTTCATCAGTTACAGTTATATCTAGATTGAAAGCTTCAGCTATTTTTCTGAACTTTTTTTCTAGACCTTGTCCGTTATACTTCATGATGTAGGGTAATAATAGAGCATTCGCTACTCCATGCGGTGTATCATAAATAGCTCCTAATGGATGAGCCATAGAATGAACTATTCCTAATCCAACATTACTGAATCCCATACCAGCAATGTACTGTGCCATTCCCATTTTGTCCATGGCTTCTTGATTACCATTACAGGCTTTCTCTAAGTTTTCAAAAATCATTGTCATTGCTTGTAAATGGAACATATCACTAATATCATTCGCTCCTTTAGTAATATATCCTTCTAAAGCATGAGTTAGTGCATCAAGACCAGTAGCAGCTGCTACTGATTTAGGCATTTTCATTAGAAAGTCTGTATCAACTATTGATAGGATTGGTAGATCATTAGGATCTACACACACCATTTTCTTTTGCTTTTCTTCATCTGTTATAACATAGTTAATTGTTACTTCTGCAGCTGTTCCTGCAGTTGTTGGAAGAGCTATTAATGGTAATCCTCTATTTTTTGTTGTTACTGCTCCTTCTAATGAGCGAATATCTCTGTTTTCTTCATTAGTTGTTGTAATAGAAATACATTTAGCGCAATCAATTACTGATCCACCACCTACGGCAATTATGTAGTCTGCATTAGTAGATAGACATTTGTCTAATCCTGTCAACACATTGTTAATTGTCGGATTTGGTTTTACATCAAGATAGAGTTCATATGGAAAGTTCCACTCATCTAGAAGTTCTGTTATCATCTTAGTAATACCAACTTCATATAGTGTCTTATCACTTACTACTAATGCTTTTTTTAATCTTCTCTTTAAGATTTCTTCTTTTAATTTAATTCGTGCATTTGCTCCAAAGTAAGCAACTTCGTTTAATATGATTCTGTTAATCATCTAATCCTCCTTAATTTAATATTACTATCTGTCTTTTTCTTAGACAAGTTTATTTTGTAAATTTGACATTTACTTTTATTTTCTTTACATTTTTAGTTTTAAAAGTTGTTTTGTAAATACATTTTTATACATATAAAGAGACTGTTAATTAGTCTCTTGTTTTTTCAGTTCTATAACAGAATGAGTTATATTTTCTTTGCGTAGTTCCTTTTTTATTTCTATTAGTATTTGATTATATTTGTCACTTTTTGTCTGTAAAACTGCTATTACTGTTATATAATCTCCATCTTCACTCCACATATGAAAATCTTCTATCTTAATAATACCTTCTGTCCCTAATAACATCAACTTAATTCTCTTAGCTAATTTCAAATCAGTTGTTCCATTCATAATTATTTCAATTATTGTCTTAGCACTTCTATATAAATTTTTAAGAATTATTCCTACTATTAATATAGATAAAATAGGATCTAGTATATATAAACTAGTTATGGAAATTATTACACTTGTTACTAGGACTGCTACCCAGCCTATTAAATCTTCAAATAAATGAAGCATTACCGTTTTGTCTAATAATTTGTTTGAACCTTTCATCTTTAAGCAAGAAATACCATTTACAACGATACCAAATATAGCTAATACCATCATTATTTCTGGATTTACTGCATTTGGATGCTGTAGGTGAGTAATTACCTCACTTATGATAAAGACTGAACCTGCTGTTAGAACTATGACGTTTAGTAGTGCTCCGAGTACTGTTAGTCTTTTGAATCCAAATGAAAACTTTGGAGTTGCTCTTTTCTTGGACATTTTTTGTAGAACAAAACTAGTTGCTAGAGCCAATGTATCACTTAAGTCGTGAATTGCATCAGATAAGATAGCAGTACTTCCTGATATTATCCCACCTATTATTTCAACTACTGTGAATACAGCGTTTAATATAAATGCCAGTAAAATATTTTGTTCACTATGGTGATGATGACTGTGGCTATGATTATGTTCCATTATTACACCTCATTATAATTATACATTTTTTAATCAAAAAAAAGAACCTTTTTTACTATATTTCAAATTGGTTCAAATTAAAGCTATTTGGTTTGTTAGCATGTCCATACTTCAATAACTCAGTTACTAATCTTTGTTTTCTCTTCTCTGAATTATAGTATTTAATATATGTACTTTCTAAAGACATAACCACTCTTGGTTTTGCCGTTGTTTTTTTCTTTACTAAGCGCTCACCTGAAATCATTATATCACTAGGTACTGATGGCATTTGATCAACCATTGACGGTGCAGTCGGCGATGCTATTAAATTTTCTGGTTCTTTAACGCTGGATAATTCTTCTATCGGTCTTTCTCTAGGTGGTATTACTACTTTATGCGGATTATACGTTCTATTCATAGGTTTTGGCATAGGTGCTTCTTCTTTTTCTTCTTCACCCATTGCTTCTAAAACTTTATTTAGAGCTTCTATTAATCCAATACTTTTATTAATACTTTCGTAACTAATTATTAAATTATTTATTTTATTTTTTATATTAGTGACTTCACTAGATATTTTTTGACTTGTGTTATTATAATAATCATTATCTGTTGTTTCCGGTGTATAGTTATATGTTGCTAGTAACTCTTGTAATTGATAAGTATTTGTCTTATTTTCTTCAAGAAGAAGTGTTAGTTGTTCTACTATTTTTTGCATATCAACCCTCCTCTGAAACTTTCTTAAGTTCTGCAAAGACATTGCGATACTCTTCTTCATCAATTATTTCATGTATTACTAGTCCTTCTGCTTCTTGTTTTAACTTTGATATATATATCAAATGATTATTACTAGGGCCTATTTCACCTTTGTCATAAACAACATATTTATTTCCAGAAACAGTTAAAATATCTACTATCTCAACTTTTTCCATTTGACCATCTATCATAATAGTCATATACTCTTTCATAAAACCTCCAGTATCACGCTTATTCTTTAGTTACTTTCCCCTAATGTAACTTTTGTTTTACTCTCTTTACCATCTCTTATATATGTTATATCTATTGTATCACCAATGTTATATAAATACAACTCATATCTTAAGTTAGCAACATCTTCTACTACTTCATCACCTATTTTAGTAATAACATCACCCTTTTGCAAGTCAGATTTAGAAGCTCCACTATTATCTACTATTTCTACAACAACAGCACCTTCGTTTAGATCTTGATCTACTGTTATTCCTGAATTATGTAACAGGCTTGTATCTTCTAGATTTGCTAGTTGTATTCCTATCATCGGTCTTTCAACACTTTCCCCTTTTTCTAAAGTTGGTATATACATTTCTGCTAATTCGATTGGTATTGCAAAACCCATTCCTTCTACTTCTTCTTGAACTAGTTTTAATGAGATAATTCCAATTACTTCACCATTTACATTTACTAGTGGTCCACCTGAATTTCCTGGATTGATTGGCGCATCTGTTTGTAGCACTTTCATTATCCATTCATTTGAACCTGTACCTACTGTAACTAAACGATCTTTTCCTGATAATCTTCCACTTGTTACTGTACCTCTATACTCATATCCTAATGGCGATCCTACTGTAAACACAGTGTCTCCTAGTAGTGATTCTTCACTATTTCCTAATTTGGCAATTCTTTCAATATGTTCTGCTGATGTTTTAATAACAGCTAAGTCTAACATTTGATCTGAGCCTAGCACTTCTCCTTCTATTTCTATATCCTCTGATGTTGTTAAAAGTACTTTGTTTCCATCTTCTATCACGTGATGGTTAGTAATTACATAAGCATAGTCTCCTTCTGTTTTATAAACAAAACCTGTTCCTGTACTTATTAATTGCTCATTATTATAATTTTCGATAAATAATACAGCATCATAGATAGCATCTACTGAATCACTTATTCCTTTTTCATTTATTGATACTTGATTAGTACAAGATGTATATTGACATCCTGAATAATCATCTTGTTGTAGTAGTGGAGTTCTTACCATAACATAAGTAAGAGAACCACCTAAGACAAAAGCTACTACTATTACTAGTCCTAGCATTAAATTATTCTTCTTCATGCATTTCTCCTTCTTTCAAATCTAATATATCTTCCCAGTTATCACAAAACCCCATCGCGTCATATACATTTTTAATTGGTATAGTTGATAAGTTGTCTGCTAAGATATTTATAATATTATTCATCAGTCCCATAAACTGATTAAAATCTCTTCTTGATAGTATTTCTTTAAAAATAATTATTAAAGCAAATACATCATTTTTTCCACATATGTATTCATCTTCTACTTTAGGTATCTCCAACTCTTTGTGTATCCAAATAGAATCTATATTCTTT
>CAYJBD010000003.1:14600-20313 GCA_964368465.1 uncultured Muribaculaceae bacterium | reverse complement strand
GTGGACATCCGTATTTAAAGAATTCTAAATAGAACTCTACATCTTTATCTAATCCTTTTTCTTTGGCTTGTTTTACTAATATGTCATGGCGGTGTTCTCTTTGTGCTCCAGTTGTTATTTCAACACCTCTCCATAAAAGATCATATCCTAGGGCAGTATCACCATCTCTCATGTGGTAAAACGCTCTTTTTTCTTTAGGGTAGTCAGTTACAAAGATAAATTCACAATTGTATTCATCCATGGCATATTGGCATGCTAGTCTTTCTCCTTCAGTTGAAAGATCAAATCTATCTTCTATTTTTAAATTATATTTAGTTTCTAATATTTCTAATAGATCATTTAACTTAACTCTTGGAAAACTAGTAGGAATATTTACTTCTTGATTATATACTTCTTTAATCATGTCGCCATATTTTTCTTTAATGTTTTTAAGCATTTTTATAATCATTTCTTCTTCTAAGTCCATAACATCAACGTAAGAGTTAATATAACTAAATTCTAAATCAAATCCAGTAAACTCAGTTGCATGTCTTGAAGTGTTAGAGTTTTCTGCTCTAAAGACAGGCCCTGTTTCAAAAATTCTTTCTAATCCACTACACATAGCCATTTGTTTATAAAATTGCGGAGATTGAGCTAAATAAGCTGTTCTATCGAAGTATTTCACTTCAAAGACGTCACTTCCTGATTCAGATGCTGCTCCTATTAATTTAGGGCTATGTATTTCCGTGAAATTATTTTCATATAAGTAATCTCTAAATGATTTGATCATTTCTGTTTGGATTTTAAAGATATTCCCGTTATAATCATTTCTTAGATCTAAATAACGGTAATCTAATCTAGTATCAATTTCTTGGGCATCTTTATCTTTGATGTTAACTGGTAATTCAGGAACTGAGTTTGATGTTACTTCGATGCTAGTAGGTATTAGTTCCATTCCTCTTAGTTTAACTTTTTCATTTTTTACTAGTTTACCTGTTACTTTAATTGTGCTTTCATTTGTTAAGGTATTAACTATTTCTACTATTTCTTTATTTGCTTCTTCTGATTTTTCAATAGTAATTTGTAGTTTGCTGTAAGTATCTCTTAATACGATAAACTGTACCCATTGTAGGTTTCTTACGTTATCAACAAAACCTACTAAAGTGATTTCTTTGTCTATATGTTCTTCTAAGTTATTTAAATGGATTTTATTCATACTCTTCTTCCTCTATTTCTTCTAGTGCTTGTTGATATATTTTTTCTTCTAAATAATATTCTAAGTAGTTTAATTCAATTTCTTCTTCTTCTTTTGTTATATTATTTTTGATTTTAACTATATCTTTATCAATATCTTGGCTATTTAATATTACTAAGTATTTAGCGTTTAATTTGTCTGCTTTTTTAAACTGAGTTTTTAAACTTTTAGATTCATATTCCATGTCTGTGGTAAAGCAAAGACTTCTTAATCTTTGTGCTAAATGTATAGCATACTTTTTCTCTTCGTCATTTACATACATGATAAAGGCATCTATTTTGTTTTCTTCTGTTATTTCGATTTCTTCTTCTTCAAGGGCAAATAATACTCTTTCGATTCCTACTCCAAAGCCTACTGCTGGTGTACTTGGGCCATCCATTAACTCAACTAGGCCATTATATCTACCACCACCGCCGATAACATTTTGATTTCCAAGGGAAGCTACTTCACACGTGAATTCAAATACTGTGTGACTGTAGTAATCTAATCCTCTAACAATATTAGTATCGATTTCATATGGTATTTCTAATATGTCTAAATATTCTTGTACTTTAGTAAAATGTTCTTGGCTTTCTTCGTTTAAGTAATCAATTGTCTTAGGGGCATTTTTTAGTATTTCACTTTCTTTATCCACTTTACAATCTAATATTCTTAATGGGTTTGTATCGTAACGATTGTTACAGTCTTCGCATAAGTTATTCATTTGAGGTTTGAAGTAATTTAATAGTGCATTACGATAATTGTCTCTTGATTCTTTATCTCCTAATGTATTTAGTCTAACTTTCACACCAGGTAGTCCTAATTTTTTATATAAATTGAATGCTATTGATATTACTTCAACGTCACTATATGGATCGTTAGTTCCTAATACTTCAATACCAAATTGATAAAACTCTCTAAATCTTCCTGCTTGTGGTCTTTCGTAACGGTACATTGGTCCATTATAATAAAGTTTAACTGGTAAGTTATTGTCAACATACATCTTGTTTTCAATAAAACTTCGTACTGCTCCTGCAGTTCCTTCTGGTCTTAGAGTCATGTTACGATTACCGCGATCAGTAAAATCATATGTCTCTTTTGACACGATATCACTTGTATCACCAATACCACGATGAAAAAGTTCGCTACTTTCAAAAAGTGGTGTTCTTATAAGTCCATAATTATATGTTGTCATCATTTCTTCTACAACGTTATTAAACGCTTGCCATCTTCTAGCGTAATTCCCATACAAATCATATGTTCCTTTTGGTTTGTTAATCATAATATTTCTCCTTCTATAACTTACTAATAGTATACTATAAATCAAAATAAAAAAAAAGCATTAACTATTCTGTTTTTGCTTTTGTTGGCACTTTGATATAAACTGTTTTTGATTCCATTGGTATTCGTTGTTCTAATGCTCTGTTTATTTTTTGCAATTCCACAAAATTAGGCTTAACAATATTATTGCTAGGTTGCATAGAATCTTTCATAAGTTGTCGCTTTTGAATTTCTAGTAATCTTATTTCTGCTAGTTTGTTTAGTTTTTCTTCTTCTTCATCTTTTAAATTCATTTCTTCTAGCTTTGTCTTTTTCATAACTTTCTTATGTTGTTTATTCTCAGCTGTTTTTAAATAAGTATTGTTTTCTAAACAACCTAGATTGACAATTATTGGTAGACATCCTAATAAAAATATCGGTCCAATAGTTGTAGTTGCTACTCCAGATAATACTGCTAGCGGAAGTGTAAGAATAAGACCTTTCATTAGACGACTTTTTTTAGTGTTTAATGTTTTAATATTTCTATTATTTTCTTTAATCTCTTCGTTTTTTTCGTTTTCAAGATATCTTAATCTTTTATTTAAATCACTCAACTCACGTTTATATGATTCTTTTAATCTTTCTATTCTTTCTTGTGTGTTATAACTCATAATTCCCCTCTTTTGTGTTGTTAATTATAACATATTTTTGTTATAATTGCAACTTATTGGATAAATTAGAATTATTTTATAACTAAAAGTACTTTTTAATGATCATGTTATTATTTGTTAATGTCTGACTATTAACAGTATCTTCTACTTTAATTGATTGTAAAATAGTGTTTTTGTTTGATTTTATATAGTCTTTTACATTGTCTAAGGATAACTCTTTTGTATCTTTTACTATTTCTTCATTAGGAGTGATTAGTGTTTCTAACTGCATGTCTTCTCCTAGCTTTACTTCTATATCAAATATTCCATTACTTGTAGATATAACAGTTAGTCCTGCCTTGTTATCTATTTTGTCTTTAAAAATAGCAATATTTGCTTTTTCTTCTATTAGTTTTGCTTCTTTTTCTGTATGTATGTCCATTTCTTTTAAAAGTTTGATTGCTTCTAATTCTGTTTCTATCATACTAAATTTTTGGTTATATTTTTCTAATTGGGTTTCGTAATCGATATGATTATTAGTGAAATCTAATCCGTATGCTTGATGTAATTTATCCATTACTAAAAACAATCTATTGATCTCACTTTTATGTAGATCTACTGTTGGTTCTATCTTTGTCTCTTTAGTACAAGGTTTAGTTAATGTTATAGTTTCTTCATCATCGAAAACAAAGTTTATTTCTTTTGTGTTGCTTGTTATTTTATAATTAATTTCTGATACTTTTCTAGTGCTTCTATTATTAATACTTCTTTTTAGATTTTCTTTTAATAAAGCAGGTAAGTTTAGTTCTTTATTAGTTTTATCAATTAGTCTATAGAGATTGTTATTATCAGTAATGAAATTTTCTATATCCTTTATTTGTTGTTCTAATAGACTTAGTTGTCGTGTTCTTTCTGTGTTTTCTTCTATTGGGGTGGATGCTACTTCTTGTTCTTCTAAGCTTAAATATTCTTTGTCAACTAGCTGCTGAAATATTGGATGCATTTCATCTAATGGAAGCATTAATATATCTTTATATTTAACAGCGAGCGATCCTTTACCACTTTCTGTAACGATATTTTTTTTCGATGAGGTTATAATATCTTTATCGCTGACACGGTCGCTTTTTAGATGAAGATCTTTCGTTTCTCTTTTTAATTCCATATCTTCATCTAAATAAACATTGATTGTAAAAAGATTTTTCAAATCTTTAGCTTCTACATATTTAAATTGTCCACTATTAAGATAAGCTTGATTAAAAGTAACTTTTCCGTTTTCATCACTCTCTATTTGAGTATTATATTTATTCTCGTAGTATTCAAACAATCTAAAAGTTGAATCAATTTCAGCTATGATAGGTTCAAGTATTTTAGTACAATCAATTGATTTATCATGTTGTAGTACGCCATAGTATGATCCTTCACTTCGATATATGTTTAAAAAGTGCTTTACTTCTACATATCTTCCTTGTTGTTTTCTTGCTTCTATTTCAATTGTTAATTGATTACTTTCTGGTATGTGTTTAACAGATGTATAATAATCACCATCTTTACCATAGAAATTTTGACTGGTATTTTTAGTAGTTAGTAATTTATTAATAACTGAACCTTTATTACTATTGTGTGCACTTATTATAATTGCCTTTTTTAGGTTGTCGTGCCACTTTTTATCTGTTAAAGGTTTTAAATCATCGTTTAGTATTTTCTCTAAGATACTAAAACTAATTGTATTATTTTCTCTATCATAAAAAGGTTCTTGATTAGAATCTTTTATAATATCTTCTATTTGTTTTATTGCTAGCTCTACATTGGTCATAGTAACTCCTTATCGTGTATATATAGTATCATTTTACTTTGTTCTTTTCAAGTAAAAAAGACACCAATGTGTCTTAATTTATTTTATTTACTTCCTTTAAGTAATAATTACGATATTCTTCATCGTAAGCATAAATATGTTCAAATTTATCTAGTTGATCATAGTCTGTTTCCATGTTGAAGTTTGGTAGTTCATTACCTTCTAAATCACTATATATTTTTTCCGATCCTGTTTCTCCTGGAACTGATTCTCCTACTGCGACTGTTATTGTTATTTTTTCATTTTCTATTTCGCTTGCTTCAATTACTTTTCTTTCTATAGCGCCACCACTAACTATTCCATAAACAGGATCTTGAAAGTTATAAACTTTTGTTTCAGTGTTATATATATACACTTCCCATTCTGGAGTTATAGTTTGGTCAGCTACTTCTGAATCTGGTCCAAATAATAATCTGTTAGCAATTTGAAACTCTTCTTTTGTAATGTAACTTTTACGATATAAATTACCAGAACTAATAATCATCATTTGTTTATCTTCTATTGCTAAGTCATTGATGATAGTGTTGTCTTTTTCGTAGAAATAGTATTTTAGCATGTAATTTGTTGAATAACTATTATAGTATTGATTTAGTAAATTAGTCACTAGATAACTATCTGTTTCTAAAGTTATTTCTTCTACTTTTACTTCTTCTTTTTCTTCTTCTTTTGTTGTTTCTTTGTTTAGAATTTCAAAATAAATATAAGTTCCTATTGCTCCTAATAATAAACCTATCACTA
>CAYJBD010000003.1:12660-14590 GCA_964368465.1 uncultured Muribaculaceae bacterium | reverse complement strand
CGACATGATTTCTTTTATAATCACTCGATTTGTTTTTGTAAATTTCTTCCATTTTGATTCTCCTTTATTATATTTTACTTTTAAGAAGTTTCTATGTCAATATTGACGAATAAAAAAAAGACTGGTTTACACCAATCTTAGTTATTGATTTGAGCCATAACTTCGCTAGCAAAGTCTGATTCTTGTTTTTCGATTCCTTCTCCAACAGCAAATCTAATCATTTTAACGATTTCACCGTTATTGTTAGCTACGAATTTACCAACTGTTACACTGTCATCTTTTACAAATGGTTGTTCAACTAAACAAATTTCTTTATAGAATTTATTTAATCTTCCTGTTACCATTTTTTCAGCTATTTCTGCAGGTTTTCCTTCAGCCATAACTTGTTCTTTAATAACATGCGCTTCTCTTTCAGATACTTCAGCAGGTACTTCTTCGATAGTAACACTAGTTGGATTCATAGCTGCTACGTGCATTGCAACGTCTTTAGCTATTTCTTCAGATACGTTATTGATTAACATAAGTGCAGCAATTTTACCACCCATATGTAAGTATCCACCAAATGAAGCACTATCTTCTTTAGTGATTACTTCAAAACGTCTAATACTGATTTTTTCTCCAATTTTAGCAGTGATTGCTACTTGCATATCAGCAACTGTTTGACCATTTACTTCTAATGCTAATAATTCTTCTACTGTTGCTATTTCTTTATCTAGGATAATAGTTGCGATTTCATCAACGAATGATTTAAATTCTTCGTTTTTAGCAACGAAATCAGTTTCAGAGTTTACTTCTAAGATTACGGCTTTGTTCCCATTTGTTTTAATTTGACATAATCCTTCTGCGGCTACTCTTCCTTCTTTTTTAGCTGCTTTTGAAATTCCTTTTTCTCTTAACCAGTCAATAGCGTTTTCAATATTTCCTTCTGTTTCTTGTAATGCTTTCTTACAATCAAGCATTCCTGCCCCTGTTCTTTCTCTTAATGTTTTAACATCATTTGCAGTAAACATATATCCTCCTTAGTTTAGAGCTGTAATTAACTCTTCTTTCTTCATTTTAGAATAACCTTTGATTCCAGCTTCTTTTGCTTTTTCTTTAAGTTCTGTTAAAGTTAATTCTGAAAAATCTTTAGTTTCTTCTTTAACTTCTTCTTTTTCTTTCTTTGGAGTTTCTTTTTTTATTTCTTCTTTAGCTTCAGTTTTAGCTTTAGGTGTTTCTTTTACTTCTTCTTTTACTTCTGCTTTAACTTCAACTTTAGGAGTTTCTTTTTTGTGTTCTTTTTTACCATTTTTATCTTCTTCGCTTATACATTCCATGATTTCGTTTCCGTTTACTTCTGCGATAGCGTTAGTTACTGATCCAATTAATAATTTAACTGATCTAACAGCATCATCGTTACCAGGTATAACAAAGTCTACCATATCTGGATCACAGTTAGTGTCTACTACACCAAATACCGGAATACCTAAGATTCTAGCTTCTTTGATAGCTATTTCTTCGTTCTTAGGATCTACAACTACCATTACATCTGGAGTTTTTTTCATATTACGAATACCACGTAAGTTTTTATTTAACTTGTCATATTCTTTTTTTATTCCAATTACTTCTTTTTTAGGTAGTAAATCAAATGTACCATCAGCTTCCATTTTTTCAATTTCATCTAGTCTTCTAATTCTAGTTTTAATTGTTTTAAAGTTAGTTAATGTTCCACCTAACCATCTTTCGTTGATAAAGAACATATTAGTTCTAGTTGCACATTCTTCTACTGCTTCTTGTGCTTGTTTTTTAGTACCTACAAATAATACTTGAGCACCGTTTTCAGCGTATGTTTTCATAGCAGCATATGCTTCTTCGATTTTCTTAACTGTTTTTTGTAAGTCGATAATATAAATATCATCTCTTGAAGTGAAGATGTATTCTTTCATTTTTG
>CAYJBD010000003.1:0-12650 GCA_964368465.1 uncultured Muribaculaceae bacterium | reverse complement strand
AATCACCTAATAGGCACTTGAATAACCAATTCATAAATATGATTATTTTAATAATTCAATAATATCTTGTTTTTTAGCACCTGCTGGTACTTCAACTTTTTTTGTTTTTGCTAAAGCTTTTAATTCAGCAACTGTCATTTTAGTTAAATCTTTTGTTTCTTCTTTAGATTCTTTTTTAACAGTTTCTTTCTTTTCTACTTTAACTTCTTTTTTAACTACTTCTTGTTTAGTAATTTTACCTTCTTTTCCTAATTTAGCTGTTTCTACTAACTTAGTAAAGTTTTCTGGACTATTAATAGCGATTTCTGATAACATTTTACGGTTAACTTCTACACCTGCTTTAGTTAATCCTTCAATAAATCTTGAATAACTAATGTTGTTTTCACGACATGCAGCGTTGATTCTTGTAATCCATAACTTACGGAAATCTCTCTTCTTTTGTTTTCTGTCTCTATATGCATATTGTCCTGAATGCATTAATTGTTCTTTTGCAGTTTTATATAATCTGTGTTTGCTTCCAAAATATCCTTTAGCAGCTTTTAACACTTTTTTATGTCTTTTCTTTGTAATTTGTGCTGTTTTAACTCTTGCCATTTTAACTTCCTCCTTCTACCAGATTAAATAAGATTTTTCAATCTGTTTTGGTCACCTTTACTTAAAGTTGATCCTTTTCTGTTCTTTCTATTTACTTTACTTGATTTGTAACCAGTGTTATGTCTACTACCTTGTTTACCAATCTTGTAATCATTTTTACGTGCTTTAATTTTCTTAGCTGTACCTTTATGTGTCTTAATTTTTGGCATTTTACTTCCTCCTTATTTTTCCTTCTTCGGTGTCAATAACATTATCATTGTTCTACCATCCATTTTTGGTTGTTGTTCAATATCTGCATATTCTAATGTACGTTCTGCGAATTTTACTAGTACATCTTTACCCAAATTAGTATGTGCAAGTTGTCTACCTTTGAAGCGGATTGATAGTTTGATTTTGTCACCTTTTTCTAAATACTTAATAACATTCTTTAGTTTAGTTTCAAAATCCCCTACATCTATAACTGGTGACAATCTAAATTCTTTTAGTTCTGTTCTAGTTGCTTTTTGTTTCTTCAGTGCTTCTTTTTCTTTCTTTTGCTTTTCATAACGATGTTTGTTGTAATCCATTACTTTACATACTGGTGGGTTACCATTTTGATTAATCATTACTAAGTCAAGTCCTGCATAGTTTGCTAATGTAAGGGCATCCCCGATTGGTTTAACACCAACTTGTTCTCCATTAGGCCCGATAACTAATACTTCTCTTGCTCTGATTTGTTCGTTAATCAATTGGCTATTTTTGTTATTTGCGATAGTTACACCTCCATATTTAATACAAGAAAAAGTGAGTATAATTATATTATACCCACTCAAAAAACCTAATATATTCTTATTATAAAAACTGCATTAAAATTATAATAATCATCGGCTTTTGACCCAAGGCTAATGTGCCTTCAGGTGGATATAAATCTCTTTCCTTTTCTTGACTGCTATAATTATATGCTATTTTACTAGAAAATGTCAAGCATTTTATATGTTTTCATATGCTTTTTACCTTTTATCTAAGAATTTTATTGTTTTTTTGTACTTTAATGTTGATAAGTTTTTTCTTTAGTTTCTTTATGTGTTGAAGCAGCCTCTATAAAAGCGTTCATTATCTTCCTAGCATTATCATCGTATTCAACCATATACTCAGGATGCCACTGCAATCCAATGTTAAATGTATTAGTTGGATACTCAATTGCTTCTATACATCCATCTATACTTCTTGCTGTTGTTTGATATATAGAGTTTTCATTTACTGTTTTACTATGAAAACTATTAATTTCTATTTCTTCTTTGTTCAGTATTTGATAAAGTTTTGAATTCTTTTTAATGACTGTTTTGTGATGATACTTCTCATCTTTGTCAGCTGACTTGTGATCACTGATATCTTTTAATATTACTTCTTGACGATAGCAACTCATTATTTGCATACCTAAACATACTCCTAAAACAGGGATTTTTTTAATGATTGCTCTTTCTAGTAAATATCTATCATATTCGGAGAATTTATCACCACCTGGCATAAACAAACCATCTATGTAATCTAATTGTCTTTCAATTAAATCTTTTTCTGTTTCGGTCAACTCTGGTAATTCGTCACCTTTAGTTTCGATATATATAACATCTTGTGGTGGTGTTATACTAAATACTTCACCACCGCTTTTAATGATTCCTCTTCTTGTTTTTTCGGAAATGAACAAACTGTTAACACCATCTATTTTGACACTTCTTAAGACAACTCCAATGATTGGTTTAGTCAAGTTTTACTCTTTCTTTGATGTAGTTAGTTACTTCTTCTATTGGTAGTGTTATTTGCTCCATTGTATCTCTATCTCTGATTGTAACAGTATTGTTATTAAGAGTTTCATCATCAATTGTTATTGAAAAAGGTGTTCCAATAGCATCTTGTCTTCTATATCTTTTCCCAATTGAACCTGATTCATCATAAGTAGTCATGAATTGTTTGCTGAATGTTTCGAATAATTCATTTGCTTTTTCTGTATGATATTTTTTTACTAATGGTAGGATTGCTACTTTATAAGGAGCTAGGAACGGATGTATTTTTAATACTTCTCTTTCTTCGTTTTCTAATTGTTCTATATGGTAAGCTTCTGTTAAAAGAGCTAGTACACTACGGTCAACTCCATAAGTACTTTCAATAATATAAGGAATAAATTTTTCGTTTGTTTCTGGATCTTGATAACTCATTGAAACTTTACTATATTCTTCGTGTTTTGATAAATCATAGTTTGTTCTATTGTGCGTACCATTTATTTCATCAAATCCCCACGGGAATTCATACTGTATGTCACAAGCTGCTTTAGCATAGAAAACTAATTTGTCATGATCGTGAAATCTTAATTTTTCTTCTTTTATTCCTAAATCAGTATAGAATTTTTTACCAAACTCTTTGAAATATTCATATAATGTTTCATCTTCCCCTTCTTTACAGAAAGTTTGATATTCCATTTGCTCAAATTCAATAGTTCTAAACATGAAGTTACCTGGTGTGATTTCATTTCTAAATGCTTTACCTATTTGACCAATACTAAAAGGCAACTTTGCTCTTGTCGTTCTTTGTACATTTAGAAAGTTAACATATTCTCCTTGAGCATTTTCTGGTCTTAAGTAGATTTTCATTTGATTATCTTCTGTCACTCCACGATGTGTTTCAAACATCAATTTAAACTCTCTAATATCAGTGAAATTGATTTTACCACAGTTAGGACATGTGATGTTTTTATCTTTGATAGTTTGAATCATTTCTTCGTGTGTTAGAGCATCAGCTGCTTCTACATTATTATCTTCTAATAATTTGTCAGCACGATGTCTTGTCTTACATTCTTTACAATCGATTAGAGGATCAGAAAATCCACCAACATGACCTGATGCTTCCCATACTCTTGGATGCATTAAAATAGTTGGATCTATCTCATAAGCATTTTTTCTTTCTTGAATGAATTTAATTCTCCAGGCATCTTTTACATTGTTCTTAATTCTTGCTCCTAATGGTCCGTAGTCCCAAGTATTTGCAAGTCCGCCGTATATTTCACTTCCTTGATATACAAATCCATATTGTTTGCAATATTTTACTAGATCTTCCATTGTTATTTTTTCCATTATGTCCTCCTTATATGAATAATTGTAACACTATTATTGTGAAAACGCTACCAAAAATCAGTCCTGCTAATACTTCACTGGGATTGTGTCCTAATTCTTCTTTTAATTTCTTGTATTTCTCTTTATTTGGTCTTTCAACTAGATCATTGAATAAAACATTTATCGCAGCTGCTTGCTTTCCACTTTCTTTTCTTAGTCCCATAGCATCATAAGCTACGATTAAACTAAAAGCTACGCATACAGCAAAAAGTAGCGACTCTATACCTTCTGTCATAGCGACAATTGTTGAAATAGAGGAAACTACAGTTGTATGAGAACTTGGCATTCCACCACTTCCGTTTACCCATCTAGCAAACTTAAATTTTTTCGATCGAATTGATTCAATGATAAACTTTATTGTCTGTGCTGTAAATAAAGCTAATAGTATCGTTAATATATAATAGTTCATTTATTACCTACCTTATCTTTAATATTGTTTTTAGAAATTTTTTGCTTTTTAAATATAATCCTGTATATCTATCATAGTATTCGTCAATAAATTCATTTATTTCTTTTTTGACAACATCATTAATTTCTAACTTGCTAATTTTACTAATATCTACGTAATAAAACATTCTCATTAACTGAATAGTTTTCGAAGATACGATTTTTTCGTTAGTATGACAATTTTCGCAAATAAATCCTGACATAGATCCACTAAGTGTTAATATATTAGTTGTGTTACCACATACTGCACACTCATCTAGGTTTGGTTTAACGCCTAGTGCATCTAACATTTTCAACTCTAATATGTTAGTTAGGACTAAACTGTCATAGCCTTCATTTATTTTTTTTATAGTTTCAATAAAAAAAGGGAATATGTCATCGTTTGTTTGTTTAACTACTTGATTTACTAATTCCATGATATAAGTTACATAACTAACTCTTTCTAAATCTTTTGTTATATTTAAAAAAGGGTCTATTAAATCAACAG
Organism: uncultured Muribaculaceae bacterium; assembly: GCA_964368465.1. Taxonomy (GTDB): domain Bacteria; phylum Bacillota_I; class Bacilli_A; order RF39; family UBA660; genus CARZYU01. Next base: position 7,979 of record CAYJBD010000003.1, on the reverse strand, counting down.
TAATTAATGTTGATAGTCCCGATTCTTTATAATAAATATGGAAATATCCATAGGTCATTTTATTAGATACACCTCTTAATTTACTTTTAAGAGATTTGCAGCCTTTAGACATTATTCCGATGACACCATATTCTTTTGTTAAAACATTTAATATTTTGCTTGTTTCTCCATATGAAGTGTCACTCAAAATAAAGCCTTCTGTTTTAACTATTTGCATATGATCACTTCTTTCTTTTGATGTTATTAAACATTATAAAATACTTAATATTTCCTGTTTGTTTAAACAATTTCCATAATATATCTTCCATAAATAACCTCCATTACTTTTATAATGGTAAGTTAGTTTATTTATTATTCATCTTCTAGTTCTAATTCTCTTAAGTGTTTTTCTTTATCACGCCATGATTTGATCACTTTGACAAAAGTAGTAAGATATACTTTTTTGCCAAGCATCTTTTCAATGTCATAGCGAGCTCTAGTACCTACTTCTTTTAACATTTTTCCTTGTTTGCCAATAATAATCTTTTTTATATTCTCACGGTCAACTACTATGACAACACCAACGTTAACTATTTTTTCATCTTCTTCAAATGTTTCTGTATAACATGTAATAGTATGTGGTATTTCGTCGCTTGTTAAATGTAATAGCTTTTCTCTTACTGTTTCACTAATAATAAATCTAGTTGATATATTTGTAAGTTCTTCTTCATCAAAAATCATATCTTGTTGTGGTAAATCGTTTTTTAAACATTTAACTAGTGCTTGTAAATTATCTTTTTTTAATGCTGAGACAGGTATTATTTCTTTAAAATTAAACTTTCCGTTTAGTTCAGTTATCATTCCTAATAATTTCTCTTTTGCGATGCGGTCTATCTTGTTTAACAGTAGATAAACTGGCACTTCACTATTTTTGATTCTATCTAATATGAAGTCATCACCTTTGCCATATCCTTTTTCACAGTCTATAACAAATAAAATAACATCAACACCATCTATTGTGTTGTAGGCTTTTCTGTTTAATGTATTTCCTAGTTTGTGTTGTGGTTTGTGGATCCCTGGTGTATCGACAAAGACTATTTGACTATCGTCGTCATTATATATTCCTTGAATAATATTTCTAGTAGTACCACTTTTATCAGAGGTGATGGCTAATTTATAGTCTAATAGTGAATTTAGCAAAGTACTCTTTCCTACATTAGGTCTACCAACAATACTTACGTAACCACATGCTTTCATTATAAGTCCTCGCTTGTAAATGGTAGTGGACATAGTGCAGCAACTGTATATGTTTTGTAATCACCTAGTTTATTATATAAAACAACTTCTTGTGTTGGTTCATAAAATTCTGTAATAACTTGTCGGCAAGCAAAACAACAGCTACTTATTTTGTCACTATCTACCATAACATATAGTTTATCAAAATCACCTTTTTTATATCCTTCAGACACTGCTTTTAAAATAGCTGTTCTTTCAGCACAGATACTAGCTCCGTAAGAGGCATTTTCAACGTTTACACCTGTATGTTCTTTTCCGTCTTTTGTAGTAACCACTGAACTTACTCTGAATTTAGAATAAGGTGAATAGCTATTTTCTAATAAGTTATATAATTTATCTTTCATCTTTACTCCTACATTATACCTAGTATTACTAATATTTTAGGAATGAATATTACTAATCCTATAATAGCGGCAATAGTTGCAAAAACTGCTACTGCTGCACTTGCTGTATCTTTAGCTATTTTAGCTAGTGGGTTGATGTCTGGCATTGCCATATCTACAGTGGCTTCTACTGCTGTGTTAAGTAGTTCTCCTCCTAAGACAAAACCAAACATACACAAACATAATAACCACTCTGTTACATCTATTGATAACCATATTCCTAATACTACAACTATTACAACAGAAATTAAATGTATCATCATACTTTGTTCATTAGCATAAGCATATTTAAAACCATCCCATGAATAGCCAAAACTTTGCCAAAATCTTTTTATTCCTCTTCTTTTTCTTCTATTATCTGGTAATTTCATATTTCTCTAACACCTCTTCTTGTAATTTAAACATTACTTCTTCTTCTTTTTTTGTTGAGTGATCATATCCTAATAAATGATAAAATCCGTGTACTGCTAAAAACGACAATTCTCTTAATAATGAATGATTGTATTCTATAGCTTGTTCTTTGGCTTTATCTATGGATATGTATATATCACCTAGTATTCGATATTTTGTTTTAGTTATTAGTGTGTCTTCATCTTCAAGGGCGAAGGTGATAACATCTGTTACTTTATCTTTATTGCGATAATTTTTATTAAGTTCTTGTATTTTCTGATTATCAACTATAATTAAATTAAATATAGCATTTTTTACCTGTTCTTTTTTGCAAGCGTATTTGAGTACTTTTGTTACTTTTTTTAATTCTTTAACTGTCTCTTCTGTTGTATTAATCACTTCTAATTTTATCATATTATACCTATAGGAAACAAATAACACTGATCAACATAATTGATTCTACGTTTAAAAATCCATTCTTTCTTATACTTTTGTGGTAACTTATTGTTTTATATGTTGTCAATTATATGTATGATATAACTGTCAAACCCACCTATACATATTAAATTATATCATCCTTGTCAAATATATGTCTATTTAACTGTTTGCAACTCTGATAATGTATTAGTTGTTACTCTACTTTTTCTTCTACTATTTCTTGATATGAAGTGATATCTTCTATGACTTTGAAAAACACTTCTACTATTATTTTACTATCTTTTTCATAAGTTTTCAAAGTTTTTTGATAAATTATTTCACTGTTTACTGGTAGTCCTTGTAATAATTTTGTTTTTGCTAATTCTTCTGCTTTAAGTATTGCTTCTTCTTTTGTGTAATTTTCTTCTATTTTTATTATTTCTTCTTGTCTAGTAATTTCAATATTAAATGGTAATAGTTGGTTCCCTATAATCATTTGTGTTTCATCTTTTGAATGATCATACGGTTTAGAAAAGATATTGAATGTATTGTTAAATATATTCAATCTAAAGATACTTTGTATGTTATTAGTATTTTTTTCTTCGTAGTAGTAAAGTGGCATTTCTATTTCTACTTGATACCAAGTCTCTGCTAGTACTTTACCAGTAGCTGGTACTAGGTTTTTTATTTCTTCGTTATTCATTATTTCTCCAGAGATAATCACTTCTCCTTCTTTGACATAATTATTTATTTCTTTTAGTGTAGTACCCGTCTGAGCTTCAATATAGGTTATCATTCCATCTTTTTTTGCGACTATGTTTCTAGCGTTATAATTTGGTTGTTCTTCTTCAATGATTCTAGGTTCTACTTTAACAGTATACTTGTTACCAGTTTCTGTTATTTCTAACCACTCTAGTTTATCTTTATGTTCTTTTAATATTTCATTTACTATCTCTTCTTTTTCTTCATAACTTACTTTAAATTTATATTTGCTGATATTATATCTTTCCAATTCTTCTAGTAGAAATGTTTTTAATTCTTGGTTAGTATGGGATATTTCTATTTCCAATATTAATAGTGTTAGTGTTTTTAATATAATAAGACCCACTATTAATATACCTATAAATACTTTGTACTTATTTAATATATTTAAGTATTTATCTGCACCAGTTATTTGCTTTATTGAGATTTGATATGTTGTTTTTAATTTAATTAAGTGATTTTTAGTTTCTTTTGGGCAACTTATTAATAAAACTTTATCTCGTTCTTCAATATGGTATATTACTAGTTCTTTTTTTATTAATTCTCTTAAGAATCTTTTATTGTTCTTTCCAGTCACTTCAATTAAATATTTAGTTCTTATCATATTTAATCTCTATTTCTTCGAAGTGTCCTGTTATTAGTATTTCTCTATTTAAAAGTCTTGTTACTAATAACCCTTCGCCTTTAATGTTATATCTCTTCTTTGGTGTTTTAATTCTAATCATTTTATTTTCTAATGAAAGTAGTTCCTGATAATTCACAATATGTACTCTATCTGTATAAACTTCTAACTTGAATTCATCATCTTTAATATAGTCAACTATTTGTCTAATCATAATATCACCTTTTAAATGATATGAAAAAAACAGACTAATTATTAATCTGTTATTGTAGTTTCGTTCTTATTGTTTCGCTTACTTTCTTTAAATCAAAGCGTCCTTTTACTAGTGGCGTTACTATATTCATTACTTGTCCCATGTCTTTTATTGTACTAGCATTAGTTTTTTCGAATGCTTCATCAATAATTTTAGTTACTTCTTCTTCTGTTAATGGTTCTGGTAAGTATTTTTCTAAAACTTTTATTTCATCTTCATTTTTAGTAACTAAGTCAATTCTGTCTGCTTTTTTAAATTCCGTAATAGAATCTTGTCTCATTTTGATTTGTTTGTTCACAACATCAATGACTAATTCATCGTTTAGTTCTCTTTTGCGATCTATTTCTTCTAGTTTTATGGCAGCTTTTACCATTCTGATAACAGTTAATCTTTCTTTATCTTGGCTTTTCATTGCTTCTTTTAAATCATTTGTTAGTTGTTCTACTAAATTCATAATACACCTCTTTCTATTTGTATTATAGCAAAATTACAATAAAAAAGAAAGAGATTAATCTCTTCCCATAGTACGTTCTTTACGACTTTTTTTACGTGAATTTTTAATAGCTTCTTTTTTAGCATTTCTACGTTTAACTCCAGGTTTATCGTATCCTTCACGTTTTTTGCATTCCGAAGGGACTCCGTCTCTTGCCACTTTTTGTTTAAACTTTTTTAATGATAAGTCTAAATTTCCTCTTACTTCAACTCGTGTCATTTTCTCCCCTCCCTTCGTTGTTTCCTAAAAAGAATTATAACACACGATTTTTTAAATGTAAAACAAAAATTGACAGAAAATGAGTTTTTTTACTATTTTGTTTATTAAATTGAGTTTTTTAGTTACATATTACAACTAAATTCATATATTCTTCTTAAAAAAGTACCTACATATATGCCAAATATAAAAAGATAATATAGGCTTATATAAATACTTATTCCTATCAATATATTTATAGTTGTTTTCTTTATTTTAAGGAGCATAGATTGTCACTACTTATTCTTCGTATAGATGAACCTATACTTTTGCCAATATCATAAACAAACCCTATTAATGAGGTAATCGCATCTACTAATGATCCAGTGATGTTAGTTCCTCCTGTTATTTCTTTTAGTTTTATTTCATTTATATCTTTCATATTTCTCCTATTCACATTCTTTTGGGTGTACGAAGCCATCAACTGTTCCTATAATAAAAATAACGACTGCGGTTATGACTAAGCCTACCCATATAGAAAATCCTCCCTTTGTTGCTTCTAATTGTTCTTTGTTCATTTCTTTCATTTGTTCCTCCATATATTATTTGAAATCATCTCTAACAGAGTTTTTTTTTCTTGAAATAGTTTTATTGTTTCGATATCATTTTCGCTTCTAAATGGTTCTGATAGTTGTAAATTTACTGTTTGATAGAAAGTGTTATTCACTTCGAATGGTTCGGTTGTATCGAGTATTTCAAAACTATACTGCATATTATTAAAATAAAGTGTTTTTTTACTTAGTAACCATAATTCTTCGTATGGCAAAGTTATAAGTAATTGATCTTCGTCAATCAATACTTCTTTATCTATTCTAACTTCGAGTTTTTGATTGAATAGTTGATGAATAACGATGCTTATGAAAATTGTTAGTATTAGTGTGATACTTATTTTTATTAAATGCATTTTTTAATCCTTTCTTATCTAAGAATATTTGTCTTGTAAATAAATCTTTATTAGCATAGCGATGCATTATAACTATTATGGTTAAGTCTTTTTTATATTCAAAAATATTTTTTAATATCGTTCTTTCCTTTTGACTATCTATTTGACTAAATGCTTCATCTAATATCAATACTTTACTCTTTTTTAATAGTGATCTTGCTATCATTATTCGTTGCCTTTCACCACCAGATAAATTAAAACCGTTTTCTTCTAATAAATACTCATAACTGATTTTCTTTTCTTTTATTATTTCATCTACTAGCGTCAAATGACATATTTTCTTAAATTCTTCTTCTTTGATATCTCTGTTTAAAGTAATATTATCTTTGAGTGTTCTTGTAAATAGAACTTCTTCTTGCGATACATAAGTTATTTCTTTTCTTAAATCATCTAGGTGAAATTTGTTTACGTCTATACCTTTAAAAAATATCTTGTTATTAGCTACATCTAAAAGTCTTAGTATGAGTTTCATTAATGTACTTTTACCAAAACCACTTTCTGCACATAGTAAGATTCTTTCTTTTTCTTTTATATTTAACGATACATTTTTTATAACGTTATTTAATCCGTTATAGGTATATGTTAAGTCTGTTATCTTAATTATTTCGTTAGGTTTTTGACACTCATATTCCCGTGTATAGCTGAAATCTTCGCACTTGACATCATATATATCTCTTATTCTTGTTAGACTCAATTTAGCTTTGTAATAACTTAAAATACTGTCTGATAAATTTTGAAATGCTGATAATACATAAGGTGTGATCATATAAAATGAGATAAGTTTTCCAATAGATAGTTGCTCGTTTATGACTAAATATCCCCCTATTCCTAATAGTAAAACTCTACTTATTTCCAAGATGTTATTGCGAAAAAACAGTTCTGTAAATAATTTATTCATTAGGCTTTTGATAGTTTTTTGATATGACTTTAGAATATTGTTGAAGTCTTCGATGAAACTCTTTTCTAAATGTAACCCTTTAATAGTTTCATTTCCTTTTATCGAATCTAATAAATAAGTATTTATTTTAGCTGTTTCTTCTTTTAATAAGAGGTTACTATGATAGAACTTTGGTTGATAAATAATGTTTAAAACAAATATCATCATACCGACGGCAAATATTAAAATACCTAAATGAACATCGATTAAAATCAACAATATTGATGAGAATACAAAGACAAATAAATCTTGTTGTAGAAAATTTATAATATTAAAAATAAAAGTTCTAGTTTCAGTTAAATCTAATAATCTAGTTAGTATTTCTCCGTTTGATCGATTTCTATAATATAAATATGGGAGGGTTATTATTTGTTTATAAGTTTCAGTGTATAAGCCATTTTCAATAGATAGTTCAAATTCATTTAGCAAAATATTTCTTATTAGTTCTGAAATCAATTTAGTGAAGATTAACAAAACTAAGAAACTGATAATAATGATTATGTTATTGATCACTCCTTGATTAATGCCATAATCTAAAATATATTGAAATGAATATGTAGTAATCAGATGAAAACTAATAGTTATTATGGATAATACTGACAAAACGAGGAGTAGAATCTTTTTTTGAATTAATACTCCTTTAATAATTTTTGAGATTATTTTCTTTTGTCGATAATTTGGTAGTTTTTTTATTGGAAGTAAAATTAAATAATGATTGGTTGAAATTTGATAAAATTTTTCGAAGGTATATGTTTTAATCCCTGATGAAGGATCACTTATGATTACTTTTTCTTTTTGATTATCTATTTTACAAACTATAACAAAATGCTCTAAGTTATTAATCCTCACGTGTGCTATTGCAGGTAATTCATCCTGATTAAGCTCATTGAGATAACTTTCCACTCCTTTTCCACTAAATCCTAATTTTTTGGCAGCTGTTAATAAATGATAGAAATTAGTTCCGTTGTTGTTAGTAAAGGTTATTTCTCTTAAGTAGTCTTTCGATACGTTTCCCCCATAATAACGAATTATACTTAATAAACAACAAGGACCACAATCACTATAACTATCCTGATACACTGTCTCTATTTTTTTATAAATAATAACACCTCCTAGTTAATTATTTGCAATAACTTTGAAAGTGTGCCCTTATTTTTACAAAATAGTTAAATATATAAAAAAAAGACTAGCGCGTAACTAGTCTTTAACTTCTTTATGGTAGCGAGAGAGGGATTTGAACCCACGACCT
>CAYJBD010000002.1:0-22480 GCA_964368465.1 uncultured Muribaculaceae bacterium | reverse complement strand
TCTTTTAAATTAGTTACTAAACGTTCTGTTTCTGGTAGCATAGGATGAGTTGTGTTTAGGACCATTATAAATGGTTTGTTTATTTCTTTTAATTCATTGATGACTCTTGTTTCAGCTTCAATATAATCATTACGACTGAATTCACCAATTGAGCCGTCAGTGGTAATAACTATTCCTATCGTTGAATGATCTTTTATTACTTTTTCAGTTCCTAGTTCTGCTGCTTCAACAAAAGGTATTTCATCATACTACCCTGGTTTTTTAAACATTGGTGGGGCGTTTTCATCATCTGCTGGATTATGATTATTAATTTAAAAGCTCTTTTTCTTTCGTATTCATCTTCTATGTTGGGAACAATTAGTGTTTCTACTACTTTCTTGATGAAAGTACTTTTACCAGTTCTAACCGCTCCAACTATACCTAAATATATATCTCCACCAGTTCGTTTAGCTATATTTTGTATAATTTCATATTTTTCCATTAAATCACCTTTTCCTTATAGTCATTTAACTCTATGCAAAGTAGTACAAAATAATACAAAAAAAATCTAATATATATTAGATTTAAAGCATTTTATCAATATCTTTTGGTACATTGTCATTAACAATAGTATCATTTCTTCACTTACTTCTTTTCCTGTTAGAGTACCAATTTCTTTAATAACATCTTTTAAGATATTTTTGTCTTTCATATTAGATCCTTGAATTTTACTAGCTAATGATAAAATAGTTTCTTTATTGACATTAGTCTTTGATTCTATTTTTTTAAAAAGAGCATCTTTAAACATTTTATCTCCTCCAATATTAATATATTCTATTAGAGAAATTGGGTGTTTATTTATTTAAGTATTTGTCTCTTTCTTTAGTTAATTCTTTTACTTTTTGTTGATATTCTTCAATTGTTATTATTTTCTTTTGATATCTTTCTTCTACTAATTCTAGTGCTTTGTTGATTGAATCAACTGGTGTTTGTACTTGTGGTTGAGAATTGATTGAAGTGTTTTTAAATAGATCTTTACCAAAGTTTTTATTGGCATGAAAGTTATTTTGCATTATTCATCACTCCTGTTTTTAAATTGTAAGATAATTGGTGTTCCTTCTAGATTGAAGTTCTCTCTTAACTTATTTTCTAAATATCTCTCATATGAGAAATGAATTAGTTTTTTATTATTTACACGTAAAGTGAATTTAGGTGGTTTAGTACCACTTTGACTAGAAAAGAATATTTTTAAACGATTAGTTTTATAACTTGGTGGAAGGTTAAGTTGATAAGCATCCATGATTACATCGTTTAAAATACTTGTTTTGATTTCTCTAGAGATATTTTCTTTTACTTTAATTATTTCGGGCATTAGGGTATGAATTCTTTTTTTTGTTAATGCCGATAAGAAAACGATAGGGGCATATGTAATAAATTGGAATTCACTTCTTACTAATTTAGTATAGTCTTTAATTGTTTCTTCATCGACTGTATCCCATTTATTAATAACTAGGATAATTCCTTTTCCTTTTTCAAGCGCATAACCTGCGATATGTTTATCGTGTTCTTTTATACCTTCTTCAGCATTTACTACTACTAAACAGATATCAGATTTATCGATAGATTGCATTGATCTTAATAAACTATATTTTTCAATAGATTCAAAAATTCTTCCACGTTTACGCATACCTGCTGTATCGATAACAACATATTCTTCGCCTTCATATTTGAAAACAGAATCAATTGAATCTCTTGTTGTACCAGCAACATCACTAACAACAACTCTATCTTCTTGTAATAGGGCATTTGTTAAGCTACTTTTTCCAACATTAGGTCGACCAATGATACAAAACTTGCATCTTTCATCTACTACTTCTTTTTCAGTAGTATTAAAGTCAGCACATATTTCTTCTAATAAGTCTACAAATCCAGTATTGTGGATACCACTGACAGGCATGTAGTAATCAAATCCTAATTCATAGAAATCATAAATGTTTTCTTTACTAGCATTGTTATCAACTTTGTTAATGGCAACAATAACTTTTTTCTTGGCTTTTCTTAATATGTCTCTAACGGCATAGTCGTTTACAGTTAGGCCTTCTTTAGCATCAACAATAAAGACAATTACGTCAGCTTCGTTGATTGCTATTTCTGCTTGTATTTTTATTTCGTCATTAAATAACTCTTCTCCAACATCGATTCCACCTGTATCTATTAGGTTGAAACGATAGTCACGATAAGTTACTTCTTGGTATAATCTATCTCTAGTAACTCCGGGAGTATCTTCGATGATAGCTAGTCTTTTACCAACAATTTTATTAAACATAGTACTTTTTCCAACGTTGGGACGACCAACTAAAGCAACTGTAGGAAGTTTCATAATATCCCGCCTTTCGTGCTAATTATATCATATTTTGTAGAAAGTAACAATAGTAAGTAGATATTGATATAATTGATAAAATAGGGTATAATAAATAGTAACAATAGGAGAGTGAAAATGAGCAAGATTAAGTTATATATTATTTTAGGTATTTTAGGTGGGATTATGTTAGTAGGGGGTGTATCTTATGCGGTTCTTACTTTAGTTATAGAAGGGACTAGTGTTAATGAATTAGTATTAGGTAATTTGTCTTTAAACTTAGAAGAAAGTAATTCGATTACACTTACTAATGTTATTCCTACTAGCGATAATGGAGGTAAAAGTAGTGCGCCTATGCGTTTTAGTGTGACTAATAATGGAACAATAACTGCTGGATATAAGATATATTTAGAAGATGCACCTTTGAGTAGTGGGCAAACTAGAATTGATAATACATTGATAAGATATCAATTATTAGCTGATGGAGTACAACATAGTTTAAGTAATTTAGAATTAAATGAGACTGAGATTTATCTTGGTAATATTGAACCTAATACGACAGTAGATTTTGAACTTAGAGTATGGGTAGATATTAAAACGACATCGTTAGCAGGAGGTACTACTTTCTTAGGTAAATTAAGAATAGAAGCTTCTCAAAATGTTAATGATGCACCAATTATACCGGCAGATAGTTGTTTTACTTTTGCTAGTAATACTATTACTGATTATGATAGTACTTGTGGAAGTAATATTATAATTCCTACTACAATTGGTGGGGAAAATGTTAATTTTGTTGGTAATTATGCTTTTAATAATAAAGGTATTACTAATGTTATATTACCTAATACACTTCAACAATTAGGTACATGGGCTTTTGCTCAAAATTCACTTGAGAGTGTAATATTACCTGATAGTGTTACGACAGTTAAAGAACTTGCTTTTTTTAATAATAATATTAGTGAGTTATATATACCTACATCTGTTATATCTATTGAACGTTCAGCGTTTAACGATAATTCATTAAGTGATGATGAGGCAATTATTTATAAACGTAATTCTGATGGAACAATTGATAATACTTATATTGTTTCTTATGGTGGTGCTAATAGAGAGTCAGTTACAATTCCTTTACAAGTTAAGTCGATTGGTAGATTTGCTTTTAGAAGTTGTGATATTAAAGATGTAATTTTCCATGATAATATTACTTATATGGGTGAAGGAGCGTTTGTTAGAAATGCTTTTACTGGAGAAGATGTCTTTGTTTATAGTCGTTTATCAGATGGGTCAATTAACTATGCTATTTTAAATAGTTATGGTGGTGCAAATGTTCACGATATCGTAATTCCTGAAAGTGTTGAAATGGTTAGTCATTATGCTTTCTTCAACTGTTTAGTGGCTAGTATAACTTTGCCTAGTGCTTTAGAAGTTATTGGTGAAAGTGCTTTTTCTTATACAAATTTATTAACGGATATTACAATACCAGCTAGTGTTGTTGCAGTTAGTGAAAATGCTTTTGCTAATAGTCAATCACTAGAGAATATAACTATTTTAGGAAAATCTTCACAAAGTGCTTTTTCACATGTTGGTGCAAATGCTTTTGGAACGGCAAATGTTATTTATCAACCTTAAGTAATAAGTTTATAATTATTAGTTTTCATGTTATACTAATAGTATTATGAAAGGAGATTATTATGGATGATAGAAAAAAGTTAGAGTGGTATGATAATCCTAATCTTATTATCAATATGATGATAGGTTTACTTGCTATATCGATATTAGTATCACAAACAATTGCGATAAGAACAGGACTTAGTTTTCAAGAGTCTGTTAATCAGTTGTTTAACGATAGTAGTGTTTATTTATTCTATTTAGTTTATTTTGTTTTAATTAATTTAAAATTTGGTAAAAAACACTTTGATGCTTTAAGTATAGTTATCTTTGTATTTCAATCAATATTGTTATTGACATCATTACTTAACATTATTCAAACAGTGGGTGTTAAAACAATTTTTGAATTTATACTTAGTATTGGCATGTGGTTATATCTTAGTAATTCGTTAATTAGAACTACTAAAATATGGAAAGCCTTTAATTTAGATTTGGTTCCGACTAAATTCTTTAAAAATATCGACTATTTTTACATTGTGACAGCATCTAGTTTGATCATTTTAATATTAGGGCTTATTGATTCGTTTGATTTTAATTATGTGTTAGTTATATTACTAGATTGTTTAGTGTATATTGGAGTTGCTAGATATTTATATTTATACCGTAAATATAATGAAGATAAGAATATTATAGAAAAACCTATTGATAAAATTGAAACAGCTAAGAAAAAGAAGGTGAAGAAGGATGCCTAATATATTTGATGAGATTGAAAAAGAAAAAAATCAATTACCAGAACTAGAAGATTTAACTAATACAGTAATAGGGAAATATCCTCTTAATCTATATCAAAAAATTGCACTTATCATTTTGATGATAGGTGGTGCGATGGGGTTTATTATTGGTAATTTAATGCCTGCTTGTAGTGAGTTAGATGTATTGACAAATGTTTGTAACAAGACAGAGTTTAATTTATCAATTATGCTAGTTATATGGGCAATTAGTTTTTTAATTACTTTATTTATATATATGATTGGTCATATAATTGCTATTTTGCAGTCAATTGACCAAAAATTAGAAAAATAGTTGTTTTATTTAGTAAAAAATACTGTCAAATTATTGCTTTTATTATAAAATCGTGATAATTTATATATGTAAGCATATAATCGAAAATGCTTAAAAAAAAATTGGAGGTAGTTATATACTATGAAAAAAGTTGAATTAATCGAATCAGTAGCTGCAAAGGCTGGAATCACTAAAGCTGATGCTGGTAAAGCTGTAGATGCTTTATTTGAAACAATCACAGGAGCATTAAAAAAAGGAGATAAAGTACCAGTAGTTGGTTTTGGAACATTTGGTGTTTCTAAAAGAGCTGCTAGAGAAGGTCGTAACCCTCAAACTGGAGCAACTGTAAAAATTGCTGCTAGAAATGCTGTATCTTTCAAAGCTGGATCTGCTTTAAAAGACGCTATCAACTAAGAAATAAGTTAGTAAAAAATCAACTGAAAACAGTTGGTTTTTTTTATGTCAAGTAATGGTTCATTTACTGTTTATTATATAAGGAATATGATATAATTAAAGTGGTGATAATATGTTAGAAAGAGCATTAGGTTTATTATCTTTAATAGAATATGAAGGTTATAGAGCATACTTAATTGGTGGTTTTGTTAGAGATTATTTAATGGGTGTAGAGTCGAGTGATGTTGATATTGCTACTAATGCTACACCAAGACAATTAAAAGAGATATTTCCAGAGGCTAATCTTAGTTATGAAGAGTATGGTTCTGTTACTTTAGTATATAAATCAGTAAGGTTTGAAATAACAACGTTTAGAAAAGAAAATAATTATGCAAATAAGAGAAATCCTGTAGAAATAGAGTATATTGATAATTTGTATGAAGATTTATTGAGACGTGACTTTACAATTAATACAATATGTATGAATAAAGATGGTATGATAATTGATTTATTAAATGGTCAAGAAGATCTTGATAAGAAGGTTATTAAGGCAGTCGGTAATGCTGATTTAAAAATGGGAGAAGATACTCTTAGAATATTAAGGGCTATTAGATTTTCTACTACTTTAAATTTTGAAATAGAAGAAGAATTAAAAGAAGCTATTGATAAATATAAGAGTGATTTGAGTTTGTTATCTTATGATCGAAAAAAAGAAGAATTAAATAAAATATTTGGTAGTTTAAATGTAAGAAGAGGAATAGGCTTATTATGTGATTTTAAATTAGATAAGCATTTAGATCTTCCTAACCTTAGTAGTGTTACAGCTTTTAGTGATATATTAGGGATTTGGGCATTTTTAAATGTATCTGATAAATACTCTTTTACTAGCAATGAGAAAGAATTAATGGAACAAATAAATCTAGTGAAAAATATGGATAATCTTAGTCCTCTTAATTTATATTATTATGGATTATATATTAATACTGTAGCTGGTAGTTATAAAGGTATTAGTAAGAAAGAAATCACAGAGGCTTATTCCAAATTACCTATTAAAAGTAAGAAAGAACTTGATATTGATGTTGAAGATATAATAAATGTTTTTAACGATAAACCTGGAAAATATTTAAGAGATGTGTTTAAAGGTTTAGAAAAAGCGGTTTTAGTAGATGGTATCGATAATAAAAAAGAAAATTTATTGAAAATATGTGTTAAGATGTATGAAGAAAAGCAGTTGAATTTAGATAATTCTTGATTTGACCTTTTCTTATTTTGTGTTATTATATTTTATTAAGGAGGCATTAGATGAAGAGTATTAAGTTAAATGAAATTATTAAACAAGGTAATGTAGTTGTGCCACTTTATTTAATTCAAAATATTAAGAATTTAAATATAGATATGAAGGAACTAGTTTTTATTATGTATTTATCTAATTTTGGTGTTAAGAGTTTATTTGATCCACATAAGGCTAGTGAAAATTTCAATGTTGAATTAATGGAAATAATGACATTAGTTAGTAGTTTAAGTGAAAAGAAATTATTAACAGTTGATGTGGAAAAAAACGATAAGAATATTAGGGAAGAATTTATTAACTTAGAGAACTTTTATAATAAGTTATCTAATTTAGTTATTACTAATATAAATGAAGAGCCTAAAAATAACATCAATGTTTATGAAAGTATTGAAAAAGAATTTGGTAGAACACTTAGTCCAATTGAGTATGAAATTATTAAAGCTTGGATTGATAGTGATACTTCTTTAGAGTTAATTTTAGAAGCCTTAAAGGAAGCAACTATGAGTGGTGTTTCTAATCTTAGATATATTGATAAAATATTATATGAGTGGGGTAAAAAAGGATTTAAAACTAAACTTGATGTGTTCAATCATAAGAATAAAGTTAAGCATGAGAAAAAAAATGATGTAGAAGTAGTTGAATATGCTTGGTATGAAGATGATGAGTAAAGTTTTAATTATTGAATCTTATCTTGATGAATTAATTCCTAATCCAGTTTGTGAACTTGAGTTTAATAAAGATTATGAATTGTTGATTGCAACGATGTTAAGTGCTCAATCAACTGATAAAAGAGTGAATAAAGTTACTAGGGTTTTATTTAGTAAGTTTCCAACTTTAGATGATTTGCGTTGTGCTGATTTAAATGACTTAGAAAATATTATTAGATCAGTCGGTTCTTTTCGAAAAAAGAGTGTTTATATAAAGGGAATTGTAAACCGTTTAAAAGAATATGATGATGTGTTACCTGATAGTGTTGATGCTTTAAAGTCTTTTCCTGGTGTCGGTAGGAAGACTGCTAATGTTGTTCTTAGTGTTATATATAATTATCCTGCTATTGCTGTTGATACTCATGTTGAGAGGGTTAGTAAGCGTCTTGGATTAGCTAAAGATAGTGCTTCTGTATTAGAAGTTGAGAATTCTTTAATGAAGAAATTTAAAAAGAGTAGTTGGTCTTTACGTCATCATCAAATGGTTTTGTTTGGTAGATATTATTGTAAAGCTAAAAAACCTTTGTGTAGTGAATGTAAGTTATTAAATATATGTAAAAAAAAAGACTAGGTGACTAGTCTTTTATTCTATAGTAATTGTTACTTTGTGTTCTTTGGTATATGTTTTATATGTTACTGTGTATATAATATTATATATACCTTCTTTTGAATAATCTATAGTTGTTGATAATCCAGCTGCGTTTGTTATTTTGTGTGTGATTGTAGCTGAACTTGTCACATCTGTTCCATTGTTTTTAACAGATACAGCATTTGAACCAGTTATTATGTTATAACTACCACCAATTTTAATTGAAGCACTACTTGGTATAGTTAAGGTACTACTTATATTATCTGTTGGTATTGATGGGTCTTGTAAAACATAAGTTGCTGGTGCGCTTTCTTTTCCAGATGCTGTTTGATATGAAGCAATTACTTTATATGTACCATAAGGATTAGCAGGATTAGTTATTGTATAAGATGTATTTGTAACAAATCCTAAATGAACGTCATTATGGTAGACATTATAACCAAGTGATCCAAATGTAACACTAGCACTAGCTGATACTGGGCTCCATGATAAGGTTACGTTGTCGTTACTATGAGTTACTTTTAAGTTTGTAGGAGTACTCAACTGTGTTGCATCATATCTATCTGATGTTTCAGTTGGCTCAGTTCCTTTTTTGAATAACTCATATATAATATGATCTTCTGGTGTGTTTGGTCCTGCGATTTGTGGTGGGTTTGTTCCGTTTTCTATTCCTACTTCTATTACACTACTTGGCATAGTGAAATCTGATAGATTAGTTCCGATAACATTGTTTACGATTGTTCTATATAGTCTATCTTTTGCTACTGTGGCTTCAAGTGTTCTGTTATGATATTCTTGCGTTGCTGTATCATATCCATACCACATAGCAATTGTTGTATTAGTAGAATATCCTACTGCCCATGAATCTCTAATTGCATCAGCAGATAATCCTCTAGCTGCAATAGTCGCAGCATCAAAGTTAGTTGTTCCTGTTTTAACGGCAAAATTGTTAATTGTATAACCATCTATTAGAACATCTCTAAGTATATCTGTAATCATATAAGCTGTTGAATCGCTCATAGCTTTAGTAGGAGTTACTTCATATACCATTGTTTCTTCTGTATCTCTATATACTATTTTACTAACGGAATATGGTTCATTATAATATCCGTTGTTACCAAATGCTGCATAAGCGGCAGCTAATTGAACAGGATTACTACCAGTATAAGCTCCGATAGCATGTGCTTCGTGTACTCTTCCGTTTTCTATTTCTGGAGTTAATCCTAAACCGGTTGCAAACTCAACTATTTTAGCGTTATCAACTGCTTGGAAAGCTTTTAAAGCAGGAACGTTTCTTGAGAGTGCTAAAGATTTACGCATCGTCAATGTTCCCATATACCTTCCATCCCAGTTATTTAGGTTTTGACCAGTACTGTAAGTATATGGTTCATCATCGAATAAAGTATATGTAGACATATTATTATATTCTATAGCTGGACCATAATCAAATAATGGTTTTGCAGTTGATCCTGGTTGTCTATTCATATCTGTTGCATAACTAAATTGATTAACACCTTCTGGTCTGTTACGTCCAGCACCGACTGCTAATAGTTGTCCTGTGTCGTTATCTAAAACAGCAATACCTGTTTGGATAACATCATCTTTCCAAGCGAATGTTTCTCCACTTTGAATTTTATCTATTTCTGTTTGCATTGCTGGGTCTAAATTAGTATAAACAAGAAGCGGTGTAGTATAAGGGTTAACACCATACTTTTCATCTAACTCTTTAGTAACAGCGTCGATATAGTCTTGGTATTGATTACTAGTAGAAGTGTTTTCAGTCTTTAATAGACTTGTTACAGGAATTGCTGCTGCTATTTCCATTTCTTCTTCTGTTATGTATCCATGTCTTTCCATTAAATATAGAACTGTATTTTGTCTTTCTTCTGCATTTTCTGGATAAGCACTAGGACTATAATAGTTTGGAGATTTGAATAGTCCTGCAATAATTGATGCTTCTGCTAAGTTTAGTTCAGTAGCAGATTTACCAAAGTTTTCTTGACTTGCTTGTTCAACTCCCCAAGCTGTACCACCTAAGTAGTGGTTGTTAACATAGTATTCAAATATTTCTTCTTTAGTGTAATTTTGTTCTAACTTGAATATTGCTAGGTAGATATCTTGGAATTTTCTGATAATTCCCGATAATCCATCATCTTCACTTGATGTAAAACTGTTTTTAATAACTTGCATTGTAATAGTAGAAGCTCCACCGGCATCTGAGTTACCTGTTGCTTGTCCAGCTGATGCTACTAAGAAACGTGGTGCATCGAATCCGTTGTGTTGAAAATATCTAGAATCTTCAGTAGCGACGATTGCATCGATTAATACTTGCGGTAATTCATCATAAGATACTTTTTCACGCATTTGAGCTCCGACTTTAGCATATTCTTGTCCATTTATATCGTAGAAAATACTTGCTTCTTTAGTATAAAGTTTTGATACTTCAAATAAAGGATTAGCTGTAATAACGATATAGACAATAAATAAACTGGCAGCAACAGAACCAATTATTCCTACCGATAGGAATGTTATGATAATTCCATTTAATAATGTTCTTTGGGCTTTGCTAGCTTTACTCTTTTTTAGTAGTTTAGCAAATAATAAGATTAAGCCAATACCTGCTACTAAGATTAGAGTTATAGGAATACCAAAGAAAATAGCAAATAGTGCTAATAATAGAACTATGATACCTGCTATTAATGTTTCTCTTCTTTTAGCTTGTATACTTTTCTTTTTTACTGGTGCCTTGTTTGTTACTTTAGATTTAGTTACTTTAGTTTTAGTTGTACTACTTTTCTTTTTCGTAGCCATTAGTTACCTCCATTAGATCAATGAACTCCAGATAATCAATTCTTGGTTCATATTTATCTTTTATTAAGTATCCATTTTCCTCAAAATAGGAAAGTGGAATTGATACTCTTTCATTATTATTGATAAAATCAATTAGTTTTTTTCCTGATAATATAAAAGTTTTATTTAATACTTTGAATCTTACAATAATAAAGCAAATTCCTTGTTCTTCTAAAATATTATTAAGATGCTCTATTTGGTGAGCATGTATATTAGTTAAAGGGAAAGAAGTTTTATTATTAGTTTCTTTAGCTTCAAAATCAATATATTGGCCTTTGTATACACCGTTGTAATCAGTAGTAGATGGCATCTCGAAGTAAGCTTCTTTAATAACGGCTTTGTTTCGTGATGGGTAATCTACTTTTGTTATTTTTATTGGTGTAGGCTTTTTATATATATATGCTTTTTTAATTCTTTTATAATAATCATTGGTAAGATTTAAATCACTTTCTAAACTCATTCCGCGGTTCTTATAGTCAATAATCTTACTGTGATTTTTACTTTTGGTACCTGTTGGGTATTTCATTAAATCACCTATCTAAAATTATAACATAGACTAGTATTTTTTTCTAGTGGTAATTTATTGTCTTTGTTTGTCGAAAGTAATGAAATTTTGTTGAATATAGTTTATATTGTAGTAGAGGTGATTTGATGAATATTATGGATGTGATTTTAGTACTTAATAAAATGATTTCTAATACAAAGACAATTATGTTAGAACAAGAATTTGATAAGATTAAGAATAAAGGGAGATAGTTGTAAGTATTAGAGTTTTTGTGCTATACTTTAGTGGGGGATTTAATATGGAATTATTAGAGGCTTTGAAAAAAACTGAAAACGAAGAAGAACTTAGTAATCTTATAACGGCAACTTTTGATGATATTGAGACTTCTATAGGTGATTGTCGTAATGATATTTTTGCACATCGTTACTTATCTTTATTATCTGTTATATATAGTATATTAGGAGATAGTGATAGAGTAGATAAAGATTTTAATACTATGGCATTACTTGAAACTAAGTTTGAGTTAGAATGTTATAAGAAGTTAAGAAAATGTATGATTAAAAATGAAATGATGAATGCTGAGTTGTTTACTGCTGTTATACATGTGTTTTTAACACTTAGTGAAGGTAGAGTAGAGAGATTTCAACATATTAGTGGATCTAATACTAAGAAAAATTTAGAAAATAGTGGTGTTTCTTTTTATCCTGTGAAAACTACTAATAATTATGTTTCTTATATACCTAGTGAAGAGAAGGAATTAAAAGAGTCTTTAAGTACTGTTTCCCAGTATATAAAGAAACCGCTTGCGGATAAAACTATGATTGACAAATAAAGGTTTTTTTGAGAAAATAAAGAGTATAAAGGATTGGTGATTTACTGATGTATGAAAATAAAATTAATCTAGCACCGCAAGATATTTTAGAAAAAGAATTTAAGATAGATACTAGAGGATATAGATTAAAGGAAGTTGATCAATTTTTAGATTTAATTATTGGTGATTATGAACAGTTTTTTCAAATTATTAAATCATTAGAAAAAGAAAAAGAGCAATTATTAGAAGAGATTTTACGTTTAAAACAAGAGATTAGAAATGTAAAAGTTAATATGGAAATTGCAAGAGAAGATGATAAAGGTGAAACTACTAATATAGATGTTTTAATGCGTCTTGCTCAACTTGAGAAAATAGTTTACGGAAACGAAGAATAATTTTAAGACAAACGCTGTATTTTTAGAATATAGAGGAAAGTCCATGCTCACAAAGACTGAGATGTTTTTAGTGTTCGTGCATAGGGAAAAAATAACCTATGGTAGAGAAATCTAACGGCGAAGAAATTGACTAAGTTTTAGGATATGTCAAGAGTATTCATAAAGTGCCACAGTGACGATATTTTAGAGAAATCTAAAAGTGAAACGATGGTAAACCCCGCGAGTGAGAAACCCAAAATTGGTAGGGGAGCTTCAATGAAGGAATTTGAACGGATTTGAGGACTAAAGTAATTTAGTAGATAGATGTTTGTCGCCTAGTAATAGGAACAGAACATGGCTTATTTAGAATTATTTATTAATAATAGAGGTGTTAATTTGAAAGATTTAGGAGAATATTTAAAAGAGTGTCGTGTTAATCATGGCGTTAGTGTTGAAGAAGCATGCTCAGATTTAAATATGGAAGAGATGCACTTGGAAAATATTGAATTAGGAAATATTCGTGCTTTCAAAGATGTATATATATTAAAAGATTATATTATTGCTTATGCTAAGTACTTAGGGCTTGACTCTAATAAAATATTAGATGAATTCAATGACTTTTTATTTGAACATACATCGAAGATATCGCTTGCTGATATAGAAGAAGCTAAGAATAAACAAAAAGAAGAGAAAAAGATAATATCACCTTATACGAAAGAAGTTAAGCAACATAAAAATATCTTGCCTGTTATACTGATTTGTGCTGGTGTTTCGATATTATTGTTTGTTATCATATTAATTTTTCAATCAATAGAAAGTGATGTTCCTATTAATAAGGAACTCAAGGAGGTAGTATTATATGACTTTGCCTAATAAGTTAACTGTTGTTAGAATTATTTTATCGATTGTGATAATTGTTTTGTTACTTTTTCCGTTTTATGAAATAGGACTTGAGTTTCCTAGGTTGTTGTTTAATGGAATAATGATTAAAAGTGAGTATTTGATATCGGGTGTTTTATTTATTATTGCTAGTGTTACTGATTTTTTAGATGGGTACATAGCTAGAAAATATGATTTAATTACTGATACAGGTAAGATGTTAGATGCGATTGCTGATAAGGTTTTAGTTAATAGTTGTTTAATTATTTTAGCAGCTCATAATTTTATCCCAGCAATAATTCCTGTTATCTTAGTATTAAGGGATATAATTGTTAATGCTATTAAGATGGAAGCAGCTTCTAAAGGAAAAGTAGTAGCGGCTATTGGATCTGGTAAAATTAAAACAGCTTGTTTAATGATTGGTATTACATTAATGTTCTTTTATAATATACCGTTTGAATTTTGGAATATAAAAGTAGCAGACTTTATGTTATATTTTGCAACTGTTATGTCTATACTTTCGGCATGGGAGTATTATAGAATAAATAAAAAAATTATTTTTAGTAAAGAAAAGTAGATGAAAAGACTCTTTTAATTAAGAGTTTTTTTTGTTTTTAGTGTTATTTTATAAGAAAAAACATATAACATACATTTGTTCGTAAAAAGTACTTGCAATTTTAATAATACTGATGTACAATTAATTTATCTGTAGGAGGAATATACATGAATAAACAAGTAGATAAGAATAAAGCTTTAGAACAAGTATTAAGTGATATTGAAAAACAATTTGGTAAGGGTTCAATTATGAAACTTGGTGATAGTAAGCATATGGAAGTTGAGGTTGTATCTAGTGGATCTTTATCAATAGATATAGCTTTAGGAGTAGGAGGACATACTAAGGGGCGAATTACTGAAATATATGGACCTGAATCTTCTGGTAAGACGACTGTTGCATTACATGCAGTTGCAGAAGTACAAAAAGCTGGGGGTAGAGCTGCTTTTATTGATGCTGAACATGCACTTGATCCTGTTTATGCTAAGAACTTAGGTGTTAATATTAATGAACTTTTATTATCACAACCTGACACTGGTGAACAAGCTTTAGAAATATGTGAGGCGTTAGTTAGAAGTGAAGCAGTTAATATAGTTGTTATTGATTCTGTTGCTGCGTTAGTACCACAAGCTGAAATTGATGGTGAGATGGGTGACTCTCACGTTGGTCTACAAGCAAGACTTATGAGTCAGGCTTTAAGAAAGTTATCAGGTACTATTAATAAGACTAAAACAATAGTTATTTTTATAAATCAGTTAAGAGAAAAAGTTGGGGTTATGTTTGGTAATCCTGAGACTACACCTGGTGGTAGAGCATTAAAGTTTTATTCAACTGTTAGATTAGAAATAAGAAGAAGTGAAGCATTAAAAATAGGTGATGGTATTATTGGTAATAAAACTAATATTAAAGTAGTTAAGAATAAAGTTGCGCCACCTTTTAAAACGGCTTGTGTAGATATTATGTATGGTGAAGGTATTTCTAAAGAAGGTGAGCTTGTTGATTTAGGTTCTGAATGTGCTGTTTTAGAAAAGAGTGGTGCATGGTATGCTTATAATGGTGAGAAGTTAGGTCAAGGTAAAGAAAATGTTAAACTATTACTTAAAGAAAATAAAAAATTAGCATTAGAACTTGAAAATAAAATTAGAGAATTTTATGGAATAGGTAGTGCTGTTGAAAGTAAGAAATAATTTTTAGGCTTGTCATTGTTAGTGATGAGCCTTTTCTATTATTATTTAACTTGACAATAAGAGAGTATAACTTTACAATAGAAGTAGATTTATTAATTTAAATCTTTAAGAATGGAGGTACTTATGGATAATGTACTATTCTCCATTACGCTTGTTATAATTGGATTAATATCTGGGATAGGGATAATTATTTTTGTCAATAATAGAAAAGAAAATAATGCTAGTAAGAGAGCAGAGTTAATTATTGAAAAAGCTAAAAAAGAAGCTGATAAAAATAAAAGAGAATCTTTACTTGAATCAAAGGAAGAGATTCATAAACTAAAACTTGAATTTGATAAGGATTTGAAAGAAAAGAAGCATGAGTTTAAAGAAGCAGAAGATCGTCTTTTACTTAGAGAAACAAATATAGATAAAAGAGATGAGTTGTATCAAAAAAGAGAAAATGCTTTAAATGAAAGAGATAATGAGTTAATTCTTAAACAAAAAGAAATTCAAGATGAACAAGGGAAAATAGAGAGTATTAAAGAGGAACAACTTAAGTTGTTAGAAGAGATTGCTAAATTTAGTAAAGATAAAGCTAAAGAATTAGTAATGAAACGTGTTGAAGAAACAATGAATAAGGAAATAGCTGAGTATATTTATGAAAAAGAGGCTGAAGCTAAATTAGAAGTAGATAAAAAATCTAAAGATATGCTAGTTATGTCAATGCAAAAATATGCTGCTGATGTTTCTAATGAACAAACAGTAACAGTTATTGATTTACCTAGTGATGAAATGAAGGGTCGTATTATTGGTAGGGAAGGTAGAAATATTAGAACTATCGAAGCTATTACTGGTGTTGATTTAATTATTGATGATACACCTGAAGCAGTAGTTATTTCTAGTTTTGATCCTTATCGTAGGGAAATAGCTAGAGTCACAATTGAAACTTTAATTAAGGATGGTAGAATTCATCCGACTAGAATTGAAGAGTTGTATGATAAAGTATGTAAAGATATGAAAGCTAAAGTTATTGAATATGGTAATGAATCGATGTTTAAACTTGGAATTACTAAATTAGATCCTGCTTTAGTAGAAATTATTGGTCGTTTACACTTTAGAACTAGTTTTGGACAAAATGCTTTACAACATTCAATGGAAGTTGCTGAGTTGTCTGGTATATTAGCTGGAGAATTAGGTGAGAATGTTACTCTTGCTAAGAGAGCTGGTTTATTACATGATATTGGTAAAGCAATTGATCATGAAATAGAAGGTAGTCATGTTGAAATAGGTGTTGATTTAGCTAAGAAGTATAATGAACATAAAGTAGTTGTTAATTCAATTGCTTCACATCATGGTGATACTAATGCTGATAGTACTATTTCAGTTATAGTAGCAATAGCTGATGCTTTATCTGCATCACGCCCTGGTGCTAGAAATGATTCGTTAGAAAACTATATTAAGAGATTATCTCAACTTGAAGAAGTTGGTAATCAAATTAGTGGAGTAGAAAAGACATTTGCTGTTCAAGCGGGTAGAGAATTAAGAGTAATTGTTAAACCTGAAGAAGTAGATGATTTAGCTAGTTATAAAATTGCTAGAGATGTTAAAGAGAAGATTGAAAGTTCTATGCAATATCCTGGTACAATTAAAATAACAGTTATTAGAGAAACACGTGCACAAGAAGAAGCTAAGTAATTAGTTTCTTTTTTTATTGATATAATCTACATACTGTGTTAGTATAAGGGCAAAGGGAGTCTTATTATGATAATAAATTTTGAAGTAAATACTTTAACAATTAATGAAAAATTAGTTAAAAAGTTAGCTGTATTAGAGGAAAAAGGTGAATATATTGATTATGATTCTGAAGAAGATGAAGAAGATGAATTAACAGAAGAATATGATGCTGCTGAAACTTTTGAAGAACAAAAAGAAGTTTATAAAAAAATTATAGAAAAATATTATAATCCTCCAACTTTTGAAGTTGTAGAGAAAGAAGAAATTATATATCCTACTGGTTATTTAAAGAAAGAGTATATGAGTCATTCTGAATTGATTGCTTCTGTTGCATATCATAGTGGGCATGGATTATTGTTTAATTATTTTAGTGAAATAGCAGAAGAAGATTCTGATAAAATAAAACAATATATTAACTATTTAATTCTTGATTATTTTGAAGAACACTATAGTGATAAGGATAACTTTTTAATAGATTCTTTAGACACTTTAGATGGTGATGAATCTGTATCTTTTGTTTTGGATGAATATCCTAATATCTTTTTTCACTTAATGGAAAATTTTGAAATGTCTTGCTTATATGAACCATCTTCTTTGGTAGATAGAAGAAGAACGGCTATTGATAAGGCAGGTAAAGATAAGGGATTTTATACTAAATTTAGAAAAGATTATTTTTATGATTTAAATATTATGGATATGTCAGAGAGATATACTCTTCATGATGATTTTTATATAGAAGAAGATTCGTTCTTAGTAAAGATTAGAAATTATGATGAAATTAATATTGATAGTGTTGTTAGTGTTTTAAAAACTTTTAGTTTAGAAGAGAGAGATATTTTAGTTGAAAGACTTGTTGATTGTTTTAATGATTATACTGTTGGTAAGAGTGAGTATACGACTCTTTCTCCAGCGGAGAGTTATTTAACTAGGTGTTATGGACTAACAGGGTATATTAATGATATTGTTTTAAGTAGTGATGAATATTTAATGACGGTAGTAAATGGTTATTTTAGTGATATTGAATCTTATTCTTCTAAGAAATTAAATCATAAATTTGAAACTGATCATTTAGCTTTTCAATATACTAAAGAAAACAAAAATAAAAACGCTTAAATTAAGCGTCTTTTTTTATGTCTAATATTACTGGTAAAATTATTGGTCTTCTTCCTGTTAATTCTTGGATATAAGAATTTAACTCATTTATTAATTGAGATTTTATATCGTTGAAGTTAACTGTTGGTTTAGATAGTTCTGTGCGAATAATATTAGCAGCAAAACTTTCTATTTTTCTAATTAAAGCTTCGTTTTCATTTATTAAAACAAATCCTCTTGTAGTTATATTAGGTTTTATTAATAGTTCTTTTTTAGTACTATTAACATTTGCGATTACAACTAAGATACCATCGTTAGACATGAACTTACGGTCTCTTAAGACTGTTTCTCCAACTTCACCAATACGACTTCCATCAACATAGATGTCTGGTGCTTGAATACTTTCACCTCTTGATACTTTACCTTTATCTAAGATTAGACTATCACCATTTTGTAATACAAAAGTATTCTCTTTTGGTATACCACAACTGATACCTAGTTCTGCATGATGTCTTAACATACGATAATCACCATGGAAAGGCATTAAGTTTTTAGGCATTAATAATCTTAACATTAGTTTTAATTCTTCTTCATTAGCGTGTCCAGAAGTATGTAAGTCACTGATGAAAGTATTAGTATATACTTTAACTCCTTTTAAATAAAGTTTGTTAATAGTTTTAGAAATACTTAGAGCGTTTCCTGGAATAGCAGATGATGAGAATACTACTGTGTCATCTGGTCTTAATTTAATTTGTCTATGAGTACCTGCTGATATTCTTGATAAAGCAGCTAGGGGCTCTCCTTGAGATCCAGTACATAGTATAGCAACATCTTTTGGTTTTAATTGATTAGCTTCTTCTGGTGTTATAAGTAGTTCTTTATGGTCAATGTATCCACCGTTCATAGAAATATTTAAGTTATTTTCCATACTTCTTCCGAAGATACATATTTTTCTGTTTTGTTTATAACATGTTTCTACTATGTGTTTTAAACGATAAATATTTGAAGCGAATGTTGCAATGATAATTCTACTTGTTTTATTTTTTTCAAATATATTGTATAGAGCATTATCAACTCTTGATTCACTAATGCTTATTCCTTCGTTTAAAGCATTGGTACTATCACTTAGTAATAGTGTAACTCCTTTTTCTCCAATTCTTGCCATCTTGTGTATATCAGCCATTGGTCCGATAGGAGTCATGTCGAATTTGAAGTCTCCTGTGGTAACTATTCTTCCGTCAGGGGTATTAATAGAAATACCATGTGCATCTGGGATAGAGTGAGTTACTTTGAAGAATTCAACTTCCATATTTTTAAATTTTAATATTGTTTCGTCGTTATAGGCGTTTAAATTATCATATCTAACATTACGGTCTGCTAATTTGATTGAAATTAATTCTTTAGCTTGATTAGGAGCATAAATCATAGGGATATTAACAGTTTGTAATAAAAAGGGAATACCTCCTATATGATCTTCATGTCCGTGAGTTATAATTAAAGCTTTTATTTTCTTTTCATTTTGTTTTAAAAAAGTATAATCAGGTAGAACATAGTCGATACCTAATAGTTCTCCTTCAGGAAAACTTACACCCGCATCAATAATAATAATTTCGTCTTCATGTATTACACAATACATGTTTTTTCCGACTTCGCCTAAACCACCTAAAACAACAAGTCTTGTTTTATTGTTATTTTGGTTCATTTTATTTCCTTTCTTTTAAGTTAATTTTATAATATAAAGAACTAACCTATAAAATTATACTATTAAATTGCTAATTTGTCTATGTTTTTATTGTTGGTTACAAAAAGTGTGTAAAATATTAGTGTTTTTATTTTATAAATGTTATACTAGAATATATAAGTAACAGGAGGTAGAAAATGGGATTATTTAACAAAATTAGGAATATGTTTTCGAAGAAGGAAGAAGTAGTAGAAAAACATATTGATGAAGAAATAAATGAAATAGATAATGAGGAAAATGTCGAAGAAGAGATAATTGAAGACATAGTTAGTGAACAGGTTGAAGAAGAAATCGAGTCAATTGTAGATGATAATATTAGTGACGTGAAGGAAGAATTTACAGAAGCTATTTATGAAGAATTAACAGAGGAAGATATAGAAGAAGTAGAAGTTTATGAAAAAGGACTTACTAAATCAAGAGAGAGTTTTGTATCGAAGTTAGTTAATCTTACTAATCGATATAAAAAGATAACAGATGATTACTTTGATGAGTTAGAAGAAGTATTGATAATGGCTGATATTGGTGTGAATACAGTTATGGATTTTATTGATAGATTAAAAAAACGTGTATATGAAGAGAAAATAACAGATACAGAGTTATTAAATGAATTAATAGTTGATGAATTATTTATTATTTATGTTGATGATAATGTACTTAGTTCTAAACTTAATTATCAAGATAATGGACCAACAGTTGTATTGATGGTTGGTGTTAATGGAGTAGGAAAGACAACAACAATTGGTAAATTAGCTGCTAAAGAAAAAGATATGGGGAAAAAAGTTTTGTTAGTAGGTGCTGATACTTTTAGAGCAGGAGCAACTGAACAATTAAATGAGTGGGCTAAGAGAATTGGTGTTGATTATTATGGTGGTAGTGAGAACGCAGATCCTGCATCAGTTACCTTTGATGGTGTTGAGAAAGCTAAAAAGGAAAATTATGATGTGGTATTTGTTGATACAGCAGGTAGATTACAAAATAAAGTTAATTTGATGAAGGAACTTGAAAAGATTAATAGTGTAATGAGTAGAATTATTGATAACGCTCCTCATGAGACATTACTTGTAATTGATGCAACTACTGGACAAAATGGTATCTCACAAGCTAAAAGCTTTAAAGAGATAACTAGTGTTACCGGAATAGTTTTAACTAAATTAGATGGAACTGCCAAAGGTGGGATTGTACTAGCTATTAAAGAAGAAGTAGATATACCTGTTAAGTTTATTGGGTTTGGTGAGACTAAGAATGATTTACAAGTATTTGATATAGAGAAATATATATATGGGTTATTTAAGGAGTTAATGTAATGAAAAAGAAGATTGGATTATACTTACAAGGAATCATTACTTTATTAGCAGTTGTATTTGCTGTTATTACTATCTTTAATAGAGAAATGGTTACAGTTATACAAATATTACTAGGGCTTGATTTATTTGTTATGGCTTATAATAATTTAGTTTTATTTAAAAGAAAGTTATTTACTATTCTTTATGCAATAGCAGGAGTAGTTGTATTAGTTATTACAATACTTAATTGGTGGTGATAAAATGGATAAAACAATATATTTAAATCAGTTGTATGATTTTTATTCAGAGTTATTGACAGAGAAACAAAAAGATTACTTTGAGAGATATTATTTTGATAATTTATCACTTAGTGAAATAGCAGGAGAATTTGAAGTTAGTCGTAATGCTATTTCTAAGCAACTTGATATAATTGAGAATAAATTAAATGATTTTGAGACGAAGTTACAATTATTAAAGAAAAAGGGTTTGGTGTTAGATTTAGTTAAAAATAATAATTTGCTTTATGATAAAATAAATGATATATTATAAGAAGAATAAGAGGGTATAATTATGTTTGAGAGAATAGTGTATATTAGTGATAAAATAGCACATGTTAAATTAAAAGAGAATGTTAATTTAGCTATTAATTTAATGAATTTGCATATTGTTTTTGAGGATCAAGATAAGAAGATTCTTGGGGAAATAGATGACCTTAATGAAGGTGTTGCAAAAGTTAGAATGTTAGGGGAGTATGTTAATGGTGTTTTGAATAGTGGGGTTATTAGAAAACCTACTATGAATGCTGCTATTAGGGTTATAAATAAAGAAGAGATTCCTAGTATATTAGGGGAAGATAAAGAAGGAAATATGTTATTAGGAGTTAGTCCTTTTTATAATGATTATCCTGTTTATTATGATGTTAATAATTTCTTTAGTAATCACTTTGCGATATTAGGTAGTACTGGTAGTGGTAAATCTTGTGGTATAGCTAGAGTTATTCAAAATATATTTTCTAGTAAGAATATAGAACCTTATAAATCTAATTTAATTATGATTGATTCTTCTGGTGAATATTATAATGCTTTTAATGCGATTAGTCAGATTAATCCTAAATATAATTATCGTTTTTTAACAACTAGTGATACAGAACGTTTAGGAGAGAGATTGAGACTTCCTATATGGTTATTAGATTCTACTGATATATCACAGTTATTATCAGTTAATTCACATTCTCAATTACCTATAATAGAAAGAATGTTAAAGTTAGCACTTATATTTGGAGAAGATGATAGTAAAGCACTTAATCATAAGAATCATTTGATTGCTAAGGCTATTATGTCTATTTTGTATTCTAATGAGACAACACCTAATAAAAGAAATGAAATATTTACAGTAATTGCTAGTTGTTCA
This sequence comes from uncultured Muribaculaceae bacterium, assembly GCA_964368465.1. GTDB lineage: Bacteria > Bacillota_I > Bacilli_A > RF39 > UBA660 > CARZYU01. Next base: position 91 of record CAYJBD010000002.1, on the reverse strand, counting down.
ACAGCACAGTTTAATTTAGAGTCACCAGTACAAGGGATTGGATATGTAAGAAAGTTTAGAGAATGTTTCTTGATTGATTCTAGTGGTAATT
>CAYJBD010000001.1:15991-23093 GCA_964368465.1 uncultured Muribaculaceae bacterium | reverse complement strand
TGGCATTTATATCATCCATTGGTATTACTGTTCCTACTGCACTTGCCACTAACGTCGCTCTATTTGTTTGTGTTACTGTTACGGCATTCGCCCACTCTTGTGTATTGTAATTATACCATTCTTTTGTTGTATCTGCTTTTAACCATTCATCTTGTGTTTCATCATATACAACTGGTATCATATCTCCTACCATTTCTGGTGCATTAGGCGTTCCTCCATGATCTGGTAAATCTAGACATGCAGTTGACGGTTCTGGTCCTATTAGAAATACACCATTAGGTAATGGTAATTCATTATAATCAAGTCCTGTATTCGAGCCTAAAGTTATTGTTTGTGTAGAACTACTTTCATTTATTAAAATAATATTATATGTATTTGTATATCCTGCTTCGTTATATGCAGGTAATACTATACCTCCATCTTGTGGTGTTGGTGTTCCTTTATAATAAGCATTAGCATCCACACTACTACTAGAATAATATAAATTAAACTTAGCACTTATACTATTAATATTACTCATTATTAATGTTGTTTCAATAGTTTCTCCTGCTGCTAAAGTTATTTCTGTTGTTCCTTCAGTAAAACTATCACTTTCTAAATACGGATATAAATTACCTGTTGTTATATTTAAGGCGCCTGCTTTTTCAATATTAGCTGTAAACATCGCCATTGAAAAAGATATAACTGCTATTAATATTATAATAACACCTACTCCATATAAATAAAATCTAGGATTTTTAAACATTCTTTGTAATGTATACTTTATTCTCATATAACACCTCTATTATCTTAATTATACCTTTATTCCTTTTTAATATCAATGAAAAAGAGTATTTCTACTCTTTTTTTTACATCATATTTTCGATTATGTTTTCTTTGTTGTTAGCCATTGTACGAACAGCTTTCTTTAAATCTTCTTTCGCATTTGGATTATATTTCTTATAAGCCATCCAGGAACCAACACCTATTGCTCCTAGTGCTGCGACCATTAGTGTTTTTTTCATCATTTTCATAATTATCACCTCATCAAACGAAAATATGTAATACAATATAATTTATTGTATCATTAATAGTATGAATTACTTTTCTTCTTTTATACTATTAATTAATAATTCTTTGATAGTTGTTCTTCTTGTATCACTATAATTATTTAGAGATGATGTAATAATACTGTTTTTTTGTCCAATGACAAACAAATTCTTTTTACTTCTTGTAACTCCAGTATATATTAGTTTTTTATACAGCATTCGTTTATATTCATCTAAAATAGGCATAATAACTATATCAAACTCACTTCCTTGAGCTTTATGTACTGATATAGCAAATCCATGTTTAAATTTAATAAAACTAGCTGGTGTGTATCTTACTTCATTGCCATCAAAGTCAATGTATATTTCTTTGTTAGGTGTTGTTACTATTTTACTTATTATACCAATATCACCATTAAAAACATTTTCATCAGGCATATTAGTAAGTTGAATAACTTTATCGTTTTCACGATAAACTGCTTCTCCCACTACAACTTCTTTTTTACTTGTTTTTTTAGGATTAAACACTTCTTGCAATAGTTTGTTTAATGAATCAATTCCATTCATAGTCTTATACATAGGTACTAATACTTGAAAATAGCGATAGTCGTAATCTAAATAATTTTCACATAAATCTTTTAATTCTCTTTTTAAGTTTTTAGAATCTGTTTCAATTAAAGTTAAGTCATCTTTTTGATTAAAACAACTAAAATCCACTTCTCCTTTATTTAGATCATATGCTAGTGTTAGAATATTAGAATCTTGTGCTTGTCTATACAATTCTTTTAAATGAACAATTGGTAGTTTATCACTTTCTATAATATCTTTTAAAACTTGTCCAGGTCCTACTGAAGGTAATTGTTCATAATCTCCTACTAGAATTATTTTACATTTATAACTAAGTCCTTTTAATAGATTATCTAACAAATAAAGATCTACCATACTAGATTCATCTATAACAACACACTTAGCTTCACTTTTATTATTCTCATTAACAGAAAATTTATTAGTTTCTTTATTCCATTTTAAAAATCTATGGATTGTAGATGCTGGATATAAAGTAGATTCGTTCATTCTTTTACTAGCTCTTCCTGTTGGTGCGAGTAAAATCAAGTCATTAGTAGATTGTTGGTATGATGAGTCATTAACAGAACGATACATTTCAACAATAGCTTTTAATATTGTCGTTTTACCTGTACCGGGACCTCCAGTTATTACTAAAATATCATTAGCAAAAGCTTCTTTTATTGCTTTTGTTTGATCTTTATTGTAATTAATATTTAGGCTTGTTTCTAATAATTCTAAATGATTATTTACTTTAGTTTTATAACTTGAAAAAGATTTTTCTTTTTGTCTTTCGAGAGTTGCTTTATGTAACAAATTAAATCTATTCACGATGTTTATTTCTGCTTCATGTGTTTCTTTTAAATATATTTTTTCTTCTTCTTGAATCAGTTTTAAATCTTTTAATAAATTAGTTATAGATAACTCTACTTCTTCTACCGTTACATTAATTAACAAAGCTCTTTGTAAGTAATTATGTATTTCATTTAATTTAAAATAACAGTTACCTGTTGTATTAACTAGTTCTTCTAAAACATATATAATTCCTGATTCTATTCTTCTAGTATCTTTTTTATCAAGTCCCATTTCTAGTGCGATATGATCGATTTTTTTAAAAGGCATGTTTAAGACTTCTTTAACTAGAGTATAAATATTTTTGTCAATTACATCAAAAACATTATTTTGGTATTTGGTATAAATAGTAAGTGCGTCTTTAGTATTAAAACCTAATCTGTTAAGGTCTATTAATATTTGATAACTTGATTCATACTCGACCATTGCAACATGTAAGTTATCAATGTTCTTTTTTGTAACAGTTGGAATTAATAGTAGATTGTCAGGATTATGCAAAATAGTATTGATTGTTTCTTTACCTAATACTTCAACTATTTTTTTAGCTTTTTTCTCACCTATTCCTTTGAATAAACCACTAGTTAAAAACTCTACTAAGGCATCTTTAGTTTCTGGTTGACATCTTTCATAAGCAGTTACTACAAACTGTTCTCCGTATTTAGTATGTTCTTCTAAAGTACCATAAAAGATGTAAGTATCATTTTCATTTAATTCATGAAAGTGTCCAGTAAAAGTAATAGTACGATCAACAAAATCATCTAAATCGTTATTATTGGTTTCTAATATTTTAAATATTCCAACTAAATAACCTGTTTCTGAAGAATAAATACTTCTTCTATAATGCCCTTTAATATACTTGTCCATATTTACCCCCTGTAACTAAAAAGCAAACTGATTGTTTGCTTTATTTTCCTTTTCCTGTAGATTGTTCTATATTATTGTTATTACCATATTGAGAGTTATCTAAGAATTGCTCTGTAGTTGGTTGTGTGTAGCTATTTGCAGCTTCCCCACTACTTCTTATTTCATCTAACAAGGCTTGTTCTTTTGCTGCTTCACTTGCTTCTGCTTCTTTTTGAGCTTGTTCCATGTTGTTTCGATATTCAACTGGATCAACACCGTCTGCGATAAGTTGATTATATGTATCAATACTTATTTGTCCCGGTGCTGAATAGCTGGTATCCGGAGTTTCTCTTTCTTGATTAGATGAGAAACCACCAGTTAACATGGTAAATCCTGTTGCTATTGCTGTGACTGCTGCTGCAGTTAATAAAGTCATTTTAACAGCATTGACAGTTTTTTGAACTTTTAATTTTGTGTATGATGTATATAATTTATCTACTTGATTTTCATATTTTGGATTATTTCGATTCAATGTAATAGTTGATGTGTTTTTATCTGATTCATCTTTGTAAAAAACTTTTACATCTGTTGTTGTATATATATCCTTACTATCTTCACGATAAAATTTAATCTTACTTATTTCTTTATTTCTTATCTCACTGTTTACTTCTCTTGCAACAGTATGAACTGATGTGTATCCTTCTTCTTTTGTTCTATCTGAAAACTTTGTTTGAACGAACATATCGCTAGTTCCTTTTTGATTCATAATATAACACCTCTTCCTATGTTAATTATATTATAGTAAATATTTTAAGTATTTTCAACACTTACGATGCAATAAGGCTCTAATATGTCAATTATTTTACCTTTTATCATAGTATTATTCTTATATTCACCAATTATTTTACACGATAAGTAATTAGTTGTGTGCCCATAACTATATCCATCTTTATTCTTTTCTACTAGTATTTCTACTACTTTATCTTTAAAGTTATGATAATAGTTTGTTTCTAATTTTTTAGATAATTCTAATAATATCCTAGATCTTTCTTTTTTCTCATCTTCTGACACAATATTAGTAAATTTTTCTGCTTTTGTTCCGTTTCTTAGTGAAAATGGAAAAACGTGCAATTTAGAAAAGTTAATTTCTTTTATATTACTAACCATCTCTTCAAAATCTTCTTTTGTTTCAGTAGGAAACCCTACTATAACATCTGTTGTTAAAGAAAGGTCTGGTCTGATACTTCTTAAAACTTTAATTTTTTCTTTGAAGTACTTCATATCATACTTGCGGTTCATATCTTTTAATGTTTTGTCACTGCCAGACTGAAGAGGTATATGGAAGTGATCAACTATAACATTATGACTTTTAATAAGTTTTAGAACTTCATCAGTTATCTCGGTTATTTCAATTGATGAAATTCTTAATCTTTTTAAACCTTCTAACTTAACGATATCAGTTAAAAGATCTGCAAAAGTTAGGTCTAAATCAACGCCATAGTTACCAGTATGAATACCTGTTAGTACTATTTCTTGGTAACCATTTTTAATTAATGAACTAATCTCATCTATAACAATATCTTTTTTCTTTGAACGACACTTCCCTCTAACATAAGGAATAATACAATAACTACAAAAGTTTTCACAACCATCTTGAATCTTTACAAAAGCTCTCGTTCTTCCTTCAAAGTTTGTAATATACATATCTTCGAATTCATAATCTAAATCTTTATAGGTAACTCGTGTTTCTTTTTTATCTTTCAAATATTTCTCAACAATACTAACTACTTTAGATTTATCTTTCGTTCCAATTACAATATCTAATCCTTGTTCTTTATAATCTTGGTTCGCTTGAATATAACACCCTAGTGCTACAATAGTAGCTTCTTTATTTTTATTTATTGCCTGTCTAATGATTTTTCTGCTTTTTATATCACTAGTATTTGTTACTGTGCAAGTATTTATTAAATAGATGTCTGCTATATCATTGAAATCTACTATTTCATAATTTTTCTTTCTAAATTCATTAATAATATATTCACTTTCATACATATTAACTTTGCATCCTAAGGTATGGATTGCTACTTTCATTTTATCACCCCAAATGTCTATTTAGTATAACAAAAAAAGTTAGATTAGTCTAACTTTTTCTGTAATTCTTTTAATGTGCTTAAGAACTCATTGGTCTTTCTTATTTCTTCATCTAATTTTTCATAATTCGCTGTATTTTCAAGGTGAATACTATTGTCACTTACTGAACCTTCTTCTCTTCCATATACTGGAGAAATGAACGGCGTTGTTCTAAATGTACTTGTTTTTTCAAGCGTTTCTATTGTTGCTGGTTCAATAGTTTCAAAGTCATCTAGTTTGAAAGTTTCTTGTTTAGGTTCTTCAATTACTTCAACTATCGGTTTTTCTTCGTAAGCTAGTTGTAATGTTTGATTCATCTTAGCTTCTAGTTCTTGTATAGTAATAGGAATATCTGCCTCTTCTTCATACTCGTTAAACTCGTTAGTTTCATGTAATTTTTCACCCAACTTTAAATATTCATTTAAATCGATAATAGCATTTTCTTCTTGTTCTTGTTCAAATCTAGATAATTCTGGTTTATCGATTTCTTCTTCAAATGTTTCTTCTTTTTGTTCTATTATAATAGTCGGTTGTTCAATAACAATTTGTGTTTCCACAATAGTTGGCTGTTCCATCACTATTTGTGGTTGTTCTTCTTCTACTTCTATTACTTCTTGTTCTATTAATTGTGGAACAACTTCTTCTTTCACTTCTGCTTCTTCAGGAATTAATTTTTTTATTTCTTCTATTTCTTGTTGTTCTCTTTTCTTTAACTCTTCTGTTATTTTTTCTAACTCATATAAGGCTTGAGTTTTTTCTAAACCTTCTTCAACATATTTTATTTCACTAATAGGTTCAATACGAGACAATGTATTTTCTAAGTAATCAACTTTTTCTTCTGTTGCAGCTTCTTTAACTTCAATTTGTTGTTCAACAACTGGTTCAATAGCTACTGGTGTTTGTTTTTCTTCTGGCACTTCTACTAATGTATCAATCGCACTAGTTTTAAGTGTATCATCAATTTTTTCTGCTGTAGGCACGACATGTTTTTCTTCTTTAGTAAATATTAATACTAATGCTATTACGATTAAAAAGATAGCAACAACTATTAAAACGACAAGAAATTCATTGTTAGATAAATAGTTTAATAATTCGTTCATTTTCGCACCTCTATTTTTTTTGATATATTTATTTTATCATACTCTTCTTTTATTAATAAAGCATTTAGTTTAACTTTACATTTTATTTTACTTTATATTTACAAAATCACTGTAAACCAACCAAGTAGTCAATCGCATCGTCTAATGTCTTAACTGGTACGACTTCAATATCAAAATTTTCTTCTTTCAAATATTCTAAACACTCTTCGTAATTCTCACCAGAAGGGACAAAGAAAATGTCAGCTTGGGAAGAAATGGCTCCTGCTAGTTTGTATTTTACTCCACCTATTTGTCCAACATTTCCCTCTTTATCAATCGTTCCTGTTCCTACAATTAGTAAATCATCAACTAAAGGCTCTTCTAGGAGACGGTTGTAAATAAATAAAGCTAGCATAAATCCACCAGAAGGACCTGATTCATTCGTATTATAATTTATTTCTATTTCAGGAGTTGTTTCATATTCATATAATTCCACAATAGAAATACCAGTCATTTTCTTATCTTCTATTTCTATTATTTGGATTTCTTTTTCTAGAACTTCTTCATCTCTTAAAACTTCTAACGTTAGGGTTTGCCCTATCTCTT
>CAYJBD010000001.1:14690-15981 GCA_964368465.1 uncultured Muribaculaceae bacterium | reverse complement strand
ACTGTTTACTATCTCACTGTATTGATCTACATCTTTTATTTCTATTTCTTCTACTTTTAATAACTGATCTCCTACTTTTAAATCAGTAATGCTTTCATCACTTATGTACTGTATATGATAAGTACTTTTTGTTACTTTAAATTCTTTATTTGCTTTTTCATAGGCTAGTTTAATAGCTGTTTGCGTAGAATGGTTAATCGATATTATACTTCTTTTATTTATATCTTCGGGAGTTTCTTTGGAACTTGCTTTACTCTCTTCTATTGGTTCTAAATCCCAACCTGGCATTATAAAACTTAGTCCAAAGTGAATAACACTTGCTTGCATTGAACTGACATAGGCAAAGTTAAAACTACTGTTATTTTGTTTTTCTTCAGCTAATTCTACTTTGTCTTCTATATCCAATATCCCCCCACCTGTATATATGTAATAAGGCAGATGGATAAAATTTAGAGTTAAAACACTACTTATTATTATTAAAAATATAAAGTTTTCAATAATAAAGTCTTTTATATAATCATATATTTTCTTAAACATAGAACCGTCCTTCAATTTATTATATCAAAGATGAGGAACTTTATGAAAAGAAATATACTTATTTTAATAATTACTGTCTTATTTTTTTATATTATTTACTTTTTTTTAACACATTCGGCTTTAGTTTTAGAAACAGTACTTGTAAGTGTTGATTTATGGAAAAGGGTTATATTTCCTTCTTTGTTCCCTTTTTTCTTATTGACAGAGTTACTTATATACTTTGGATTTGTCGATATTATAAGTAAACTTATGCGGCGAATCATTAGTATATTTAAAGTTAATAGTAGTGCTTCTTTTGTATTAGTAATGAGTATGTTCTCTGGTTTTCCTAGTAGTGCTCGTATTATTAAAAGTTTATATGATGATAAGAAAATAGATTTAGTAACTACAAAAAAAGTATTAGCTTTTACACATTTTGCTAATCCCTTATTCATATTAGGTGGTATTAGTTATGGAATACTTAATGACGTTAAGATTGGTATTATTATTTTACTAAGTCATTATTCAAGTAATTTTATAGTTGGTTTTATTTACCGAAATAAATTACCTTATAGTAAGGATATTTTTGTTAATACTGCAAAAGAAAAAAAGAGTTTTATCGATGTTTTAAGTAGTTCTATTACTTCTTCAATCAACACTCTTTTTTTATTACTTGGTATTATAATCTTTTTTAGTTTGATTTTACTAGTCATTAGAAATACTTTTTCATTACCAAATAATATCAATTTGTTTATTAGTGGATTACTAGAGATAA
>CAYJBD010000001.1:6608-14636 GCA_964368465.1 uncultured Muribaculaceae bacterium | reverse complement strand
TAGTAATATTGATTTGTCTATTGCTTTGAAAGGTCTAATTATTAGTTGTTTTTTATCATTTGGGGGATTATCAGTTCATATGCAGGTTTTTTCAATATTGAGTGGAATTGATATTAAATACTCTTATTATTTAAAAATGAGAACTGTTCAAGTTCTCATTACAGGTGTCTTATATTTAATTATGATAATGGGGCGATGATTTCTACTGATACTGATTCTTCTAAGTCTGGATGTAGAATAGGAACTCTAAAGATTAGGTAATGAGCATTTACACTATATTGTATGTTAGCTAAGTCATATACCAATAGACTATCATCTTCATTTATTAAAGGTAGACAGGTTTTTTCACCTAAGTATGTTATACAGTTTTTTTCAACTACAAGAGTTCTATCACCATCATCAGTGCTAAAACTTAGAGTTGTCCCGATGTACTCAGGTGTGTTTATCTTCCTTTGTGTTAAGTCGTCTTGTATATGTTTAGTTACAGAACTCTTAGCAATCATAACCGTTCCATATATTGATTCAGCATATTGCGCTTCTCTTATTGATAATATTGTCATTAGCATTGTTACTACAATGGTACCCACGATAACAAAACTTATCATTAATTCAACTGTGGTAAACCCGTTTCTTTTTATTCCCATTATTTCACCTACTTAAATATTTTAGTTAATAACTCATCTTTGTTAAGACCATTTAAATAGTCGCTAACTAGTATTTCTTTTTTTCCTTCTGGTTGAATTTTAGTAATGATAATTTCTCCATCACTAGTAGAAATACCAATACCACCTTTATAGATGTTTGTAATTTGTCCTGGTGTTGTTGCTTTAGCAGTACCAATTATTGCTTCATACACTTTGATCATTTTATCTTCTAGATATAAGTAAGTTCCTGGTTTAGGACTTAAACCTCTTATGTGATTATATATATCTTTAGTTGATTTTGTGATATCTATTTTTTCTTCTTCTCTTTTTATATTCCAAGCATACGTAACTTTTTCTTCATCTTGTTTTTGCATATTTGCAGTTTTATTAATAATACTTGGTAGTGTTTCTAATAATAATTCAGTACCAATAACACTAAGTCTATCATGAAGTGTTTGGTAATTATCAGTTTCACTAATAGGAGTTTCTCTTTGTGAAATAATGTCTCCTGCATCCATTTTTAAAATCATTTCCATAATAGTTATACCTGTTTTATCATAACCGTCTATGATTGATTTTTGAATAGGAGCGCCTCCTCTTAGTTTTGGTAAAAGTGAAGCATGAACATTAATACATCCTAGTTTTGGTATATCTAATACTTCTTGTGGTACTAGTTGTCCATAAGCACAAGTTATTATAAGATCAGGATTCCAGTCTTTTAAAACACTATAGTCTTCTCTTATCTTTACCGGTTGAAAAACTGGTATATTGTTTTTTAAAGCTGTTTCTTTTACTGGTGATGGAGTTAGTATTTTTTTTCTACCAACTAGTTTATCTGGTTGTGTTACTACTCCTATCACTTCATAATTTTCTATTAAACCTTCTAAAATAGAAACACTAAACTGTGGTGTTCCCATAAATACAACTTTTGTCATCTTATCCCCCTAAAATAGCATAAATTAATAATATTGAAAGTCCTACGATAAACATTATCATTCCTGATAAAGCAAAGACGTTAACCATTCCTCTAGCCATTGAATAATGTCTTATTTCTGATAATTTTTTCTTTGGTTCAACATATGTTGGTTTTGTCTTTGAAATCGGGACACTTATTATTTTATAATAACTTGGTAAAGAAAGCAATTCTATACTATTAGGTAGTACTTTAGTAAATTTCTTTTCATTTACATAACGTCCATCAATAATTCTTGAAAAACTATAGACTAAATCTTGATTATTAATTTCTTTTAGTATTTCTTCATAGTCTGGTAATTCATCTTTACCAATAGTAGATCTTTTAATCATAGCGATTGGTATATCTTTACTATTTATTTTCAACTCAGTAAAAGAGTCTTCTACAAACTTAATTATTTTAGTTTTTTCTATATCCGAAAATTCGTTTTTAGTCATAAATAGTTCAATGTTATTTGTACAAGCAGTTAAATCTTTACGAAGATATGCTTCTACGTCATATTCTGATGTTTGCATTTTATTATTAGTACAAGTAAGTACTGATAAATATTTTGGTAGTTCTAATCCTTGGAAATAAGCAATTGCTAAGCTATCAGTTATTTCTGTATAGTCTTTTTTGATTGAAGTTACAGATATGCCAAAAGGATGTGATAGTTTTCTTCGTAAATATATTTCTTCTATTTCTTCCATTTTCTTAAATAATGGGTAATAATCAAATGTAGATAGTCCAGTACTTTCTACTTTATCAATATCTTTATTAAGGAAAGTAGCAAAGTAATAACCTTGTTTGATGTATACGTTGTATGTATAATCAAGTATTTTCTGTTTATTTTCAGTTAGTGTTGGGTCTTCTATTGCTAATTTAGTCGTTACATAGTTTAACAGTAGTTGATTAGCTTGTTTTAAATAGTCGATGTATTCTATATCTTTATCTAATAAATAATCTAATTCATTAACAAATTGTTCTATATATACTTTATCTATTTCCAATAAGCAATACTTCATAATCAATTCAATAGTAGTTGCTAGGAAATATTGTTTATTGCTATTAATGTCGGAATAAGATAAATACGTTTGTTTATTTGTTAGTTCTTTGTTAGATATTACTTTGTGTAGTAATTTAATTAGGTCTTGTCTTTTATATATGTTATTGATCATCTTTATCCTCTTTATTCTTTTTTTTTATGGAGTGATTGTTATTCTGAAGCCTTTCGTTATTTCGTTGGTACCTTGAAAGTAAAAACTATAAAATACCCCGGAAGTTCTAGTGTCGGCAGTACCAGATGATATATGCCCTTCACCTCTTTGTATCCAACCAAAGTTATGTTCTGGTATTAAGGAGAAGTAATCGTTATAAAAATTTTGAGTTTCACTCATCGCATCTCCTAATATAGGTTCTATTTTATTCTCTTCGTTTATTTCATATTCATTGTAGTATTTTTTTTCAATCGAACTTAGATTTGAGTTGTTAGGTACATTTTTGACAAAGCCCATCACATAGTCGTGAGCACCTCCGGACATATCATAAACACCGTAAATGTTACCTGTAGTTGATGCTGATTGTCCTGCTAGTGTATCATAAGTATTACTTAAACAAGTAGCGCTGGTTACTGTAGCATTTAAAACAGCACTTGATACTCCTGTTTTGTAGCTAGAGCAATTGTTAGATAACACTTCTTTATATATACCAGCATAGTTTTCGTTTCCATATTTTCCATACTTTGATTGAGATAAGTATGCTACTGCCCCCCACTCAGTATTTTTCATTACATGTGTATCAAACTCACTGCCGGATAAACCATAAATTCTTTCTCCTAGTTTATCACTATCAAAATTATTCATATACCTTCTAACTGTTGATACTGCTGTTGAAACATTGACGTTTCGCCAACTTGTTGCATTCGGTCTTACAACTGGTTGCTGAACGATATTTGAAGTAGCTGTGCCATTGGTCCCTGTTTCGAATTTTGCTACCCAAATACCTGGTAGTTCTTCATTTTCATCATTTGATCTGGTTGTGGGATCATCGCATGAATTTCCCCAACAAAAGGCTGCTGGTGTATGCCAATATTCTGGTAAAAAAGTATCATAAGTTGGAGTTCCTGCAGTTATTAAATGAGTTAAATCAGTTGAATGGAACATTATATCAATAGCTCCAGGTGTTGCCTGTGACGGAGTGTTTCCTCCGTATCCTTGATAACCATAATCACCTTTTATTGTATAAGAATATCTTGGAATCCATACAAACATTCCATTGATATCGCTCATTGATATCGGTGTCCCTGCTTGGGCATCGACATAGTCTTGTCTGCTTGCTTGGGTAACAGTTACTGCATTAGCCCACTGTCCAATATCATAGTTATACCACGTTCCTAAGTCTGCTTTTATCCAGTTAATACCATCGTAAACAACTGGGATCATATCTCCTATTAATTCTGGTGCATTAGCTCCGCTTGTATCTAAATCTGGAAAAACTACTTCTTTTAGTATCTCTGTATTAGCATAGTACAGCTCACCATTTTTTTCTCTTTCAATGATTACACGGTAGTCTTCTGAATAAATAACTTGCTGATAGTCATTAGTAAAACTAGGCATGTATTTTATATATTCAGTAAAAGATCTGCTTAAAGTACTTCCGATAATATCATTTTCATTTTCTATAGAAAAAGGAGTTAGATATATTTTTGTAATACCAAAAGCAGTCATTAAATCATTACATTTTGCCTGATCAAGTGAATTAGAACAAGTTATTTCCCTTACGTCAGTACTAGACAATTCATCTTTTGGGTTAGATGGATACATGTTATCAGGCCAATATTCTAAGATAAAATCTCTTGCGTAATTGGCGGCATAAAGTGTGTCGATGTCATCGTAATTCTTTCTTCTGTCATACTCACCTTTAAGTGGAAAGATGCTGGCAAAGAAAAAAGTGAACAATGTCATTACAAAGACAGCAGTTATAATTGTTTCAGCTAATATAAATCCTCTTTTACACATTTATCAAATTCACTCCTTGCATCTATCTTAAATTTATTATATAATAATATAGAATAAAAGTCTATAAAAAGAATAAGGGATGGGACAATGATAGAATACGATTTAAAAAAACTTCCTGTAGTTGATTTAGTTGATGAAATTATATTGTTTTCAGTTAAAAGTCGTGCTAGTGATATCCATTTTGATCCTAAGGAAGATGGGTTATTAGTTCGTGTTCGTATTGATGGTGATTTACGGGATCATACAGTTGTTCCTAAAACTCACGAACGTAATTTAGTAACACGTATTAAACTTTTAGCTAATATGAATATTACCGAATCTAGATTACCTCAAGATGGTGCGATCAAAGGAAAAGTCAGAGAATTAGATGTCGACATGCGTGTATCTTGCTTGCCTACTAACATGGGTGAAAAAGTTGTTATTCGTATTCTTGACTATTCTAAGAGTTTAGAAGGGATTGAGAGTTTAGGTTTCTCTCAAAATAATTTTCCTAAAATACAAAGAATGTTAGAAGTTCCTAATGGAATAATTTTAGTTACCGGAGCTACTGGTTCTGGTAAGAGTACTACTTGCTACTCTATGTTACAAAGACTTAATACTGAAGAAATAAATATTATTACAGTTGAAGATCCGATAGAAATGAATATCGAGGGAATTAATCAGGTGCAAGTTAATAGTGAAATCGGTTTAGACTTTGCTCGTGTACTTCGTTCTATTTTACGTCAAGATCCGAATGTTATACTAATTGGGGAAATTCGTGATAGTGAAACAGCTAAAATTGCGGTTCGTGCATCTATTACTGGTCACTTAGTTTTATCTACAATCCATACTAATGACTCATTAAGTACTATTGAGAGACTTATGGATATGGATGTTGAGAGATATTTATTATCTACTGCCCTTACTGGCATTATTTCTCAAAAGCTAGCAAGAACTTTATGTCCTCATTGTCGTAAAGTAAGAGAAACTAGTCTTTATGAGAAAAAAGTATTTAGATTAATCGTTAAGAAAGAGGTTCCACAAGTATATGATGCGGTTGGATGTGATCAGTGTCATGAAGGTTATCTAGGTAGAACTGCTGTACAAGAAGTTTTACTTATAAACGATGCTATTAGAGGAGTTTTAAATAAAGATGAAGTTTCTAAAGAAGAATTAAAAAATTTAGTTTATGCAGAAGATGGTGTTTCTATTTTACAAGATGGACTTAACAAAGTATTAGAAGGAAAAACATCGTTTAGTGAAATTTATAAATTAGTTGAAATAGATGATCAGGTTGTTGAAGCAGAAAAAAAAGTAGTTAAAGCACAAATTGCTGTGCCTACTACTCCACAAAAAAAAGATGTTGTATTTGAAGATGATCTTCTATAGCATCTTTTTTATTTGACTATTTCCATTATTTCTTGATGAATATCTTCTATTGTTCTTAGATTGTTATCTTTATAACAGTCTATTTTTTTCCAGTTATATAATTCCGATAATTCTATATAACATTCTTCTGATTTTCTTAAGTGAATTTCGTTATTTTCTACTTCGTCTACAATAATTCTCTCTTGTCTTAATATTTTAGTGTTTTCAAAAGGAACATGTAAAAGAATAGTTATATCTGGTTTAGGTAGCCCTAATAACCAATATTCTAACCTATCAATCCATTGGTACATATAAAATCTTTCTTCTTTATCATCAATTTTACTACCTTGATGAGCCATATTACTAGTTGTATAACGGTCTAGAATAATAGTATAATCTCCTTCTAAATACTTATTGATAGTTGGTAAACTGTATTTACGATCGGCGGCATAATACAAACACGTTATTTTAGGATCTACATTATATAAGTCCTCTTTAAAGTAACTTGGACAAATATCACTTCTTCCTAAATATGGACCTCCTACTATTTTACCAGTTGGACTATCATACATAGGAAATGATAACATTATAACTTTTTTCCCTTGTTCTTTTAATGTTTTTTCTAATAATGTACTTTGTGTCTTTTTACCTGATCCATCTGTTCCTTCAATAACAATTATTCTTCCCATATTAATCTCCTATAACAAGTATATATACAAACAAATGTTTTGTCAATTAATTTACGATATTATTATTATCGTCAAACTCAACTAAGAAACATTTTTTACTTGATAGATAATCACACATATGAACAAAGTTTTCATATTTAGTCTTTGGAACAGGTGTTATTTCATTACCATTATAATCTTTGTTCCAAGGACCCATATGACTTTTAATCACAGAGCATAATAGATTTAATAATTCACTACTCATTTTCAAATTATCTTTATGGTCCATTATATGATCGACTATTACCATTGGATGATCTGCTACTGTATATTTACTTCTTTCTTTTCCTAGTTTTAATCCATCATGCATAATTAATCCTAAAATCATTATATCTTGTTCTTCTTTTTGATATTTTTCTCCTATAGAAGGATTAGATAATAGTTCATAGGCAAATCTTACTGCTGCTTTTGTATGTCTTAGTAGTCCTCCTTCGTTTAGTGAATAACTAGGATGGTATTTACCCGTTGAAGATGCTGCGATTTCAAAAAAGTAATCAGGTAAGATGTTTACCAAATACTCAGCATCTTTCTTTATTGTTTCATCTTTAATGTAGTTTAATTCTGATTGAAATATTTTTACTTTATCCATTTTTACTCCTTGATAAACATTAATAGTACTTCATTAGAAAGACTTAGTTTATCTTCTTTTATTTTTATATAAGTGTCATCTTCTTCGATTAACTCACTTATTTTATTATACACGAATACTTCTTCGATTGTTTTTTGATATTTTTGTATAAATTCTTTTTTATTAACTCCTGATAGTTTTCGTAATCCTAAAATCATTTCATAACTCATTTTATCTTCATCTGTTAGAACATCAGTAGTGTATCTATAACTACCTTGTAAATATTTCTTCATACTTTTGGTATTTGTGATTCTTTGATTGTTTAAATAACTAGAAGCACCTAATCCAAAGCCATAATATTCTTGATTATTCCAATATACTAAATTATGTTTTGATTCATAATTTGATTTAGCATAGTTACTTATTTCGTAGTGATTATATCCTAGCTCTTTTAATCTTTTATTAATATAACTAGTCATTTCTAGATAAAGTGTTTCTTCTATTTCCTCTTCATGTTGTAAGACTGTATGATCTTCGATAATTAAACTATAAAATGATATATGAGTTGGTTGATACTTAGAAATAAGACTTATATCTTTTTTTATGTCTTTAATACTTTGGTTTTTAATTGCATAGATAAAATCAAAATTGTAATTAGTAATATTATGTTTCTTTAATAAGTTTAGCTTTTCTTCGTAGTCTACTTCTACTCTATTTAAATACTTAAGTAAATCTTTATTAGTGGTTTGGATACCTATACTTAATCTATTTA
>CAYJBD010000001.1:0-6598 GCA_964368465.1 uncultured Muribaculaceae bacterium | reverse complement strand
TGTCTTCAATATTACATTCAAAAGTGAACTCTTCTAGTTTAGTTAAATCTAATTTTTTTATAATTGTAAATAATTTAGTTAATTCTTCTTTATTTAAACTACTTGGAGTTCCTCCACCTATATATAATGTTTTAATAGGTTCTTTTTGATAATACTTTTCTATTTCTTGTTCTAAACTTAGCAAATATTCTTCTTTATTACTTAAGTGATAATATTGTTTAGGAAAGTCACAGTATGAGCATATTTGTTTACAAAAAGGAATATGTATATAAACGCTAGTTGTCATTACTCATCCATAGATAGAACAGATAAGAAGGCTTCTTGTGGTACTTCTACACTACCAATTTGTTTCATTCTTTTCTTTCCTTCTTTTTGTTTTTCTAGTAGTTTTTTCTTACGTGATACATCTCCACCATAACATTTTGCTAAAACATTTTTACGCATAGCTTTAATATCACTTCTTGCTATTACTTTGTTACCAATACTTGCTTGAATTGGCACTTCAAACATTTGTCTTGGAATTATTTTACGTAGTTGTTCAACGACTGCTTTACCACGAGTATACGCAAAGTCTTTATGAACAATAGTTGAGAAGGCATCTACTATTTCTCCATTTAAATAAATATCTAGTTTAACTAAATCTGACTTCTTATTACCTATGAAATCATAATCAAAAGAAGCGTAACCTTTAGTATAAGATTTTAATTTATCAAAGAAATCAAAGACTATTTCTGATAGAGGTAATTCATAGTGAATACTTACTCTTGTCTTATCTAAATATTCCATATTTAAATAGATTCCTCTTTTTTGTTGGCATAGCTCCATAATAGGTCCGATGTAATCACTTGGTGTGAAGATAGATGTCTTAACATATGGTTCCATAATTTGATTTATATTTTCTTTAGTAGGCATCTTGGTTGGTGCATCTACTTCTAAGTTAGTTCCATCTGTTAAAACGACATTATAGATAACTGATGGTGAGGTTGCTATTAGATCGATGTTAAATTCTCTTTCTATTCTCTCTTCGATAATATCCATGTGTAATAGTCCTAAGAAACCGCATCTAAATCCAAATCCTAGAGCTTTTGATGTTTCTGGTTCAAAGACAAGTGATGCGTCATTTAATTTTAGTTTTTCTAAGGCTTCTCTTAAGTCTTCATATTTATTTGATTCGATTGGATAAAGTCCACAGTAGACCATTGATTGCATTGGTTTATATCCAGGCAGTGGTGTTTTTGATGGATTATTTTCTAAAGTAACAGTATCCCCTACTTTGATATCTTGAATACTTTTAATTGAAGCTGATAAGTAACCTACTTCTCCTGTTGTTAGAGTATTAACTTTTTCTAAGTAAGGTGTGTTGATAGTTAGTTCATTGACTTCATAAACAGCATTAGTTTCCATCATTTTGATCTTATCACCAACACTAACAGTTCCGTTTACTACTCTCATCGAGATAATAACACCTTTGTAAGCATCAAAAATACTATCGAAGATTAATGCTTGTAGTGGTTCTTCTTTACTACCTATTGGACTTGGTACTTCTTCAATTACTTTTTCTACTAATTCTTTGATACCTATTCCATTTTTAGCACTAGTAAGAACTATTTCATCTTCATTAAACCCTAATACTTCTTTTAATTCTCTTATTACTTTTTCAGGGTCAGCATTAGGTAGGTCAATCTTGTTAATAACTGGTATTATTTTTAAATCATGTTCCATAGCTAGATAGACGTTTGCTAGTGTTTGAGCTTCTATTCCTTGTGTGGCATCCACTACTAAAACAGCTCCTTCACAAGAAGCAAGCGATCTTGATACTTCATAGGTAAAATCGACATGTCCTGGTGTATCAATTAAATGTAGATAATAAGTTTCACCTTGATATTCATAAGTTAGTTGAACAGCATTTAACTTAATAGTAATACCTCTTTCTCTTTCGATATCCATACTATCAAGCATTTGTTCTTTCATTTGTCTTTTTTCTAGTGAATTAGTTATTTCTAATATTCTATCTGCTAGAGTACTTTTACCATGATCGATATGAGCAATAATGGAAAAGTTTCTTATATTTTCTTGTTTCATTTATATCACGTCCTGTCTAGTATTATAACATATTTTAACTAAGAAAAAAACAGATAGTTTAATATCTGTTTATGGTTGATAAGTTACAGTAACGCCATCATTCCATTCAGCACCAGCATAATCAAACTCGCTATCATCTGATTTACCTAATACAATTATTTCATTTAAGCCGTTATTATTATAAAATGCACCGTCTCCAACACTAGTTACCGATGCAGGTATCGTTACTGAAGAAAAGGCGTTGTTATTAAAGGCGTAGTCTCCAATGGTTTCTAGCCCTTCATTCAATGTAAGATATTGGATTTGATTAGCTTCAAAAGCTGAAGAACCAATCGTTGTTACTGATGATGGTATTGTTAACTCCGCTATTTGATTGAATGTGAAAGCATATTCTCCTATGCTAGTTAACCCTTCGTTTAAGTATAGTTCGTTAATGGCGTTATAGGAAAATGCATAGTTGCCTATAGTTTCTAACTTGTCATTAAAACCTATTGTCGCTAGATTAGCATTTGCAAAAGCATTTTCTCCAATTTCAGTTAAATCTCTTGGCAAACTTACACCTCCAAAAAGGGTGGCACCGTTAAAAGCATAACTACCAATATAAGTTATGGTAGGAGGGAATGTAATAGATTCTAACGTATGATACCCAATTGAATTAAAACTTGCAAACACACTATCACTGATTTCAGTTACAACTTGTCCACCCAGTCTTTCTGGTATATCGATATAAAAAGATGGACACTGATAATACTTATCAACACAGCTATTGTATTCAGTTATGGCATTGTAACAATTATCATAATCATCTGGAAACCTGTCCATACAATGTTCTTCCGGTTGAGTGCCTCCATAATTATCTGTATAGTATGTATCGACTGCATTCCAGCCATCACATAAACCATAATAATGACTTCCGTAGACATCAAAGTTATAAGAGTAAATTACTCCATTACTATAATTATAACAATATTCATATGGATCAGGTTCAAATAATGGTTCTGTTCTTCCTCCTTGAGTAGCTTCTACTACTACTTTTAGGTATACTTCTTGGGCCATTACTTCGTTACCTGCATCCCAGTCTATCCATATTCTAATTGAACTTGTTAAAGAGGCTTCTTCTTTTAGGATACCTGTTGCTAGTTCTGAATCTGTTAGTGATGATAGTAATACTGGTGTTTCGTTGTTAAACTGAATCTTCACTTTACTATGATCCATTAATCTACTAGACGCATCATTTTCTGTGATTGCTTCTTGGTCATTCACTAATTTAATTGTATAGTAAGAACTCATTGTTCCTGTGTTTTTTATTGTAAATGTATAAGGATCCCTTAATACTCCGTCTTCGTCTTTTGTTGGAATTTCATAATTTAGATCTATTCCTGGTCTACCTGGAGTTAGAGTTAGTTTCAATTGTCCTGTTGTTATTAGGGAACTGTTTGTTCCTATGTCTGTGAATGCAAAGGCTGCGAATGTTACACCTATGATTGTTACTGCACTTACTATTAGCGCTACTAGCAACAATACTTTTTTGTTTTTATACCACTTTTCTTTTATTACTTGCTCTTCCATAATTACCTATCCTTTATATTATTTTAACAGTTATGATTTATATAGTCAACTTAATAAACGTATATGTATAGTACTTGATTTTCAAAATATAATTGTTCTATTTCAAAATCGTCTGCTTCATACCCTGGAAAATATTTTTCCGCTTCTCTTGTTGTTCCTTCTATTACTTTAAACTCTCTTTCAGTCAGATACATCATAAGAGGTTTGGTAGTATAATATAAGCTGAATCCTCTTAGAGTTAAATCACCATAATACTTTATATTTGATGTGGTTAAGGATATATCTTCTTTTGGTACTAAGACAATGGTTTCTATTAATACTTGACTTTCTTCTTCATACTTATTTATCTCATCTATTATTAAATTACCTATTAATATATCTCGAGTTGAGTTTTTTAAGTTTTCACTTTGAATACTTAATATAGTAGAAGTTACTACTGCAAAGTTTATTATAACAAGAGTTGTTACTAGTTTGTTATTTAATATTTTTTTATAATTATATAGAATTAATATTAAAATTGTAAAGTTAGCTATTCCTCCTATATACATTATGGTTCTTGGTAAGATATAAATACTTGTACTTTTTAATGCTAATGTAGGTAAGATAGTTAAAAACCAATAACCTACTATTGTAATAGCAATGTAAATAATAGTTCTTATTTTGTTTTTTTCTTTTGATTTAATTAAACTATAGATAATAATAGTTATTGCTACTAATGTTATTATTAAAAGATACGGAAATGGAAAATAGTTATATGCTTCAATAAAATAATTTTTCATATCACTTATCACAAATGATAAATTATAAAATATATCAAAGTCACCTACTCTATAGTCGGCACTTTGTTGATTCATTAATCTTACATATATATAGTTGCTTAATAAAGCAACTATGTAAGGGATAAAAGCTAATACTAAGGTTTTAATAGTAGTCATTATTTTTTTGTTTTTATTTTCATAAAGTATGACCATTAAGATAATACTTCCACCTAGTGCAAGAGATGGTTGATAAGAAAAAACGGCTAGGACTAGAAATAATAAAGTAAGTCCATATTTTACTAGTGGTTTTTCTTTTGTTGTGTAAAAGTATGCAGCAAGAGTTGATAATAAGACACCTAGTGCCATCATTATAACAGAAAAGTATACTAACCATGTTGTTGTATAGATATTGAATATTAATCCATAAATAGTTATTAAAAGAATTGCTTTATGCCATAAGTTATTTGTTTTGATTACTCTTTTTTCTATGATTAAATATATTATGAAAACAGCTATTGATAAAAAGATCACTGCTCCGATAGTTGAAATCATTTGAACAGGAAAAGAATTGGTTACACCTAGAGTGTTAAACAAACTAAAATATAAGTAAGAAAAAACTCTTCCTTGTGGGATAAATCTTTCAGGTCCTACAAAGGGTCTTCCGTAGTCAAAGTAAGCATCATGGACAAAATGAGGTTGAAAAAAAAGAGAAAATATGACTAAAGAAAAAAGAATTATTCCTATTAATAAATATACTTTTTCTTTTCTTTTCATATTAACTCCTGTTTGTTACTTTTCTTCTATTATTACTTTACCATAATAAACATTCTCTTGATCTACTAAGCTATGTTGATCAATCCATATTCTAAAACTTAAATCCATTTCTTCTTGAGGACTTAACTTTTCTTCTAATAATATCCCCTCTTCTAAATCATTTAGAAGCACTGTCTTATATTCATCATTGTTTACTAAAACATTTATTTTAACTTGTTCTTCTGTAAGTAGTAAATCAGAACATTTACATTCTGCTATTTTTTCATTATCTAATAATAACTTTACTGTATATTCTAACTCTTCTTCAGTATTATTAGTGATACTCATTTTGATAGGATTAGCACTTCTACCTATACCATCACTTACAGGATTAGCATTTTCTAGACTTAGTGTATCTCTTTCTTTATCATGATAAACAATTGTTAAGTTTTCAAGTTCAATAGTTTCATCATAGGCGGTATTGAATTCTTTATATACAATATAAGTTCCCATAAAAGCAATTGCTAAAATAAAGAGAATCATAGAGACATTTTTAACCATATATTTTTTACTTCCTAAGTTCATAATAGTCACCAACCTTATACATATATAATACCTGTTATTTGTTGTATAGTCAATGCTTATTTGGTATACTAATATAGAAAGGATAGATGAAAATGAGTAAAAAAGTTGTAATAATTGGTTGTGGGAATGTTGGTATGAGTTATGCTTATGCTTTATTAAATCACAGGACGATTGTTAATGAATTAGTGCTTATTGATAAAGATGAAGATAGAGCATTAGGAGAAGCAAAAGATTTAAATCATGGAATTCCATTCGGACCTAGTAAAATAGATATTAAAGCTGGTAGTTATGAAGATTGTATAGATGCTGATATTGTAATGATAAGTGCTGGTGCTAACCAAGAAGTTGGTGAAACTAGAATGGATTTAATCGATAAGAATGCTAAGATTTTTTATAATATTATATCTAGTGTTAAAGAAAGCGGTTTTAAAGGAATTTACTTAGTTGCTACTAATCCTGTTGATGTGATGACTTATATTACTTTTAAATATGCTGATACTTCTTCTGATAAAGTAATTGGAACAGGAACAATATTAGATACTGCAAGGCTTCGTTATACTTTAGGAAATAAGCTTAGTATAAGTTCTAAAAATATTCATGCTTATGTTTTAGGTGAACACGGTGATAGTGAGTTTATTCCTTGGAGTATGGCTAAAATAGGGTTAGAAGATGTTAATCAATATTTAGATAGCGAAGAAAAAATTGCTATTAGTTCTGAAGTTAAGAATATGGCCTATGAAATTATTAAGACTAAAGGGAATACTTCTTATGGTATAGGAATGAGTATGGTTAAAATAACTAATGCTATTTTAGGTAATGAGTTATCACTTCTTACTGTTTCAAGTTATGAT